>JBGPAW010000011.1:0-24167 GCA_041480905.1 Phycisphaerae bacterium | reverse complement strand
CTCGAGTTACTCCATCCACGCCGACGGCCAGTTCGGGGATGACACCGTGCCCGACCCGCGGCAATCGGCCTCGCGCTCGGCCATCCGGCCGAAGCTCCCGCTCATCGGCGACGCCAATGAGATGTCCGCCCGCGGCGACGGCCTGGGCAACGACGATGGCAGCTACATCGACGCGGGCGAAGCCAACTTCGCCGGTCTGGGCGGCAACGGCAACCGCTTTTCCGACCGCCATTTCGGCGGTACGAATTACCTGTTCCAAGACCTCCACGCCGATTGGAACCAGCAGTTGCGGGCGCGGCTCGCGGTCGATTACGACCTGAACGGTATCGACGACGTGGCCGTGGCGCCGCGATAGCCTCGCCTCGTGGTTTGGCCGGGTCCGCTTCCTTCCGATTGACACCCACCCCCGCCTTTCTATACTGAGACCGGCTACCCGCCCAGCCTTTCTGATTCAGGCGCGGTGTACTCGGCGGCGAATCATCCGGGTCAGCGGGTGGGTGAGGCGCGGACTTTCCGGCGGGATTGGCGATTACGTTCGTGAGCGCAATGATGCCCCGAGCGCGTTGGCTGTTGGCGGTCCTTGTCGTCGCGGCGCCGGTGTGGACGGCCTTCGCCCAGCCGCTCGCCCCGATCACCGACCAGGTCCAGGAACCGCTCCTGCCCACCGGCATTATGACCGACGACGTGGAGCTGTTCGGCAGCCTGGTCTATTTGTGGCGCGACGCCGACGGCAGCGACGTCATCCATTTTGTGGGCGAGTTTGAGCTCCATCTGGGACCCCGACGGCTGAAGGCCCGCCAGAGCGTCATCTGGATGACACCGCGGACCTACGCGGGACACGCGTATCACCGCTTCGAGGTGTTCTTGTGGCGCGACGCCCAGGTGCTCGAACCGGCTGGCACGGTGACCAGCGGCCCGGTCCTGTTCGTCACCCTCAACAGCGCCGGCAAAGTGCGGGTCTCGGCCGACAAGAAGACCTTCGAGTCGTCGGCCGACACCCCGGTCTTCCTCGAAGCCGGCCGGGTGCGCGAGCGGGTGGCCGGCACCGGCGCCGCCGGGCCCGAGGTGACGCCCTTCGAGGTCACCGGACCCGGTCCGCTCACCGAGGCGCAAGCCCCCGAGGTCCGCCCCGTAGTCAACTACCGCGCCCGCGACCTGACCGTGCAGCAGGTGGAGGGGCGGCGCGTCATCGTCGCCATCGGTGACGTGTACGTCTTTCGCAGCGTTCCGGGCAAGGAGGACTTCCTTGAGCTCCGCGCCGACGCCGCCGCGATTTATCTGGCCGCGGAGCGAGAGTCGCCGGCTGATCAGGTCGAGGAGCCGCCGCCGAACCTCACCGACCGTCGCGCCGGCGAGGCCGCGGAGATGGGTCGAGCCCTGACCGGCCTGGCGGGTGTGCCCGGGACCGACCGGGAAGAGGCCAAGCTCTTTCAGGCCGGTGATGTCGAGGCCGTGTACCTCGAGGGTGACATCGTGATGACGCGCGGCGAGCGCATGATCCGCGCCGCTCAGTTGTACTACGACTTCCACAAGGACCAGGCCCTCATTCTCGACGCGGTGTTCCGCACCTTTCTGCCCGACCGCAACGTGCCCGTCTACATCCGCGCGGAACAGGTGCGACAGCTCTCCAGCCGCGAGTATCAGGCCGACCACCCCCTGGTCACGACCAGCGAGTTCTACACCCCGCACTACCACGTCGGCGCGGCCCGGATCGACTTGGTGGACAAGACGGACCGGGCCCTCGCCGGTCTGCGCACCGGCACCTACAGGATGACCCACACCACCTTCAACATCGGCGGGCGGCCGGTGCTCTATTGGCCTTATACGCGCGGGACGCTCAAGGAAGGCGAGACCACGATCCGCGCCGTCCGCGTCGGCTACAGCGACGACTTCGGCGCGGAACTTGAGACCGAATGGCATCTGTTCAACGTGCTCGGCCTGGAAACCCCCGTGGGTTTCGACGGGAAGCTGCACCTGGACTATTTCTCCGCGCGCGGACCCGGCGTCGGGATCGACCTGAACTATGAGCGCGAAAACTACTTCGGCTTGTTCCGCGGTTATTACATCAACGACACCGGCGAGGACCATCTCAAGGGTCGTTTCCGCGATAACGATCCGGACACGGAAAACCGTGGACGCCTGACCTTCCGCCACCGTCAGTACCTGCCCAATGAATGGCAATTGACCCTCGAAGGCTCATACATCAGCGACAAGAACTTCCTCGAGGAATACTTCGAGCGTGAATTCGATCGGGACAAGGACCAGGAAACCCTGGTCTATCTCAAGAAACAGCACGACACCTGGGCGTTCACCCTCTTGGCCCAGGGGCGGGTCCTTGATTTCCTCACCCAGACCGAGCACCTGCCCGACGCCGCTTTCCGCCTTCTGGGGCAGCCGCTCGGAGACTTCGCCACGTTTTACAGCGAGAACCGGGCCGGCTGGGTGCGCTATCGACCGCACGACTGGAGCCTGTACGATTTCTTCCGCCTCGGTCCACGCCCTGATTCTTCCGGCATGACCGGCCGGGTCGATTCGCGGCAGGAGGTGGACGCGCCGCTGACCTTGGGGCCGGTCAAGGTGGTGCCTTTCGGTGCGGTTCGCGGATCGGCGTGGGACGATTCGCCCGAGGACGGGGGCGCCAGCCGCCTCTTCGGCAGCGCCGGCGTGCGCAGCAGCATGTACCTGTGGCGGGTGTACGACGCCCAGTCCGACCTGTGGGACATCCACGGCATCCGGCACGTCATCAAGCCCGACGCCACCGCGTGGGTCAGCGGCAGCACCCTCGACTCCACCGAGCTGTATCCCTTCGACGAGAACGTCGAGGACATCGACGAGATCGACGGCGTCAGCTTCGGCGTGCGCCAGCGCTGGCAGACCAAGCGCGGCGGACCGGAACGCGAGCGGATCACCGACCTGTTCACCCTGGACGTGGAGGCGGGGTTCTTCAACAACGCCCAGAACTTCGAGTACACCCACGGCTACACCTCGTACAGCCGGCCGGAGAACAGCATCTCGCGGAACTACGTCGGCACCGCCGCCTCCTGGCGGATCAACGACGCCACCGCGCTGATCTCCGAGTCCACCGTCGACCTCAACGACGGCAAGCTCGGCGTCTTCGACCTGTCCTACGTGGTCGAGCGCACCCCGCGCCTGAGCTACCTGGTCGGCTATCGCTTCATCGACAAGATCGACTCGAACCTGCTGGCCATGGGGGCCAACTACCGCATCAGCGAGAAGCACACCCTCGCCCTCCGCGAAGAGTTCGATCTGGACCGCGGCGAGACGGCGGACTTCAGTCTGGCCTTCATCCGCAAGCTGCCCCGCTGGTACCTGGGGCTGACCTTCGACCTGGATAACATCAAGGACGACGTGGGCGTTTCGATGAGCCTTTGGCCGGAGGGCTTCCCCCGCGCCGTGCTCGGCTCCCGCCGTTTCACCGGCGTCGCCGAGTCCACCGCCATCCGCCCCGACTAGCCAGGACCCTTCTCCTCCGGGCGCGACGCCGGCGTGTCGGACGGGGCCGGTTCGATCGCCAGGACCTCGATGTTCAACCGCGCCAGAACCGGGAAGAGGGCGAAGGCCATCTCCCCCAATCCGGAATCGTGCAGCGAATCAACCGCCAACGTGATGTGTGTGGGGTTGCAGTCGGTCTCGTTCTGCGCGGCGTCGAAATCCACCCACTGCCCGGCGATGTAAAACTGCGTCCACATGTGGAACCCAAAGACGCGATCGGCCCCCTGGAACCACGGCACGTAGACCAAACCGCACACCACGCGGGAGGGAAGACCCTTGGCCCGCCCCAGGGCCGCCAGCAAGACACCATGTTCGCTGCAATCCCCGGCCATGTTGCGGGCCACCTCGCTGGCGGTAGCGAAACCGATGGTGAGGTTCTTGTTCGTGATCTTCTCGCTCACGTAACGGCGGAGCCGGTCGGCGATTTCGTAGGGGGTCTTCGCTGCGCCCGTGGCTTCCTCCGCCATTTTGCGCACTGCGGAGTCATCCGAGTTAATGTAGATGTTGGGGGCGAGGAATTCGGCGAAAGCCCGCTGATCCAGTTCGGCGGCCGCGTCCGCCTTGGCGAGCGCCGCATGGTCCTGCCGCGTCACCTCCAGCTCCACGGAGCGGCTGGTCGCATCAGATGGCGTTTGCATCCCGGTCTTGGGCAGTGGGGGCAGGTCCGGTCCATCGCCGGTGAGCGTCAGCTTCATCCGAATCCGCCGGGCCGCCTGGCGGTCGATCGGCTTGTCGACCTTCACCAGCGTGGTCATGAACGCCTCGGGGGCCTCGAAGTCGGCCAAGGCTTCCACCCGCGCGCAGCTCACCATCTCCATCATCATGCCCATCAGGGGAATGGTGGTCTTGAGCGGCTGATGGTCCTGCGGGGCGACCCAGATCGTCGAATGAATCCCCGCGGGCATACCGGGCAGGAGAATCTCTTGCGTGGTATGGACAGCTTTGCGCTTGGCATCGGCGACCGCGATCTCCTCCTCGTCCTCGATCTTGACCTTGATGGTCACTGCCTGGTTGGTGGTCAGGATCGGGACGTAGGACGAAACTTCGTAAGCGGTGCCGGGACGATAGCCTTTCTCCTCCTGGAGGCGCAGCATCCCCCAGTTCATCAGGGCCCCCGGCGGGTAATCGAACGTCTCGCTTAGGGCATTGCCGTACTGTTCCGACCGGATGGTGACCTTCCCGTCACGGACTACGCCCTGTTGGCGGACCTTCTGAACGGCCATATCCGCGTCGGAGGCGAAGGAGAGCGGGCGGCCGTCCAGCGTCTCCTCCGTGGTGAGCAATTGCGTAGCCCCCACGCCCTGCCCGGCGCGCCCGATCTTGAAGGTCTGGAGGATCATGGTCTGGATGGTGTCGCCCTTGCGGGTCACCGTGAAGTGTGCGTAACCGCACTTCTGGCCGTTCAGCAGGATGACCGCCCAGTCGTCGAGGAACACCCCCTGCGGCGGGTTGGCGTAGTCGAGACCAGCCGCGACGACAACGGAGAATGGAGAATGGAGAATGAAGAACGCCAGAAGCGCGCCGACGGATAGTTTCCTCTTCTCCATTCTCCATCCTCAATTCTTTGTGTCTTCGTGCCCCAGTTATCTGGCGAAAACGTCCTTGAACCATTGCACGGTCGTCTGGCGGCCGAGCCGGGCGATGGCGTCGGTGAGGGGGATGTCCTTGGGGCAGACCTGGATGCAGTTTTGGGCGTTGCCGCAATCGGTGATCCCGCCCGGGCCCATGATCGCGTGCAGGCGCTCCGCGTTGAAATACCGGCCGGTGGGATGCGAATTGTGCAGGGCCACTTGGCCCAGCGGCGCCGGGCCGATGAAATCGGAATGCTCGTTGAACTGCGGGCACGCCTCCATGCAGCACCCGCAGGTCATGCACCGCGAGAAGATGTACCGGACGGCCTGGTCGGCGGGCGCGATCCGCGGCGCGTGCTGATGAATGTCCCACGAGCCGTCGAGCGGCACCCAGGCTTTGGTGGTCAGCAGGGCGGTGAACATCTTCTGCCGGTCCACCACCAGGTCGCGGACCACCGGAAACTTGGTGAGCGGTTCGAGCACGATCGGCTGTTCGAGTTCGTCGATCAGGGCGGCGCAGGATTGCCGGGGCACGCCGTTGATCAGCATCGAACAGGCCCCGCAGACCTCCTCCATGCAGTTGCAATCCCACGTCACCGGCGGCACGCGGCGGCCCTCGACGTTGACCGGGTGCTCGCGCAGGTACATCAGGGCTGACACCACGTTGTGGGCCGGCGCGTAAGGCATCTTGAACTCTTGCCAATAGGGCGTCCCGCCCGGAGCGTCCTGTCGCTTTATCTTGAAATGGATTTCCCTGTTGTGCGTCATGTTTCGTCTCCTCGCCTAGCGGTAGTCTCGGGGCGTCGTGGGCGGCATCACGGAAAGGTCCACCGGTTGATAATCGATCTTGGGGCCGTCCGGGCTGTGGGTAGCCACCGTCGCCTTGAGCCACTTCTCGTTGTTGGCTTTCCACTTGGCCTTGTATTCCTCAAACTCCGGGCTGCCCTCGAACTTGCCTTCCGGGACCTTCAGCTCGAACTCGGCCTTGTAGTGCGACCCGCGGCACTCGTCGCGCAGACGAGCGCTGGTGGTGATCACCTCCGCCAGCACGATCATGTCTCGAATCTGCCGCGCCCACGACAGGGACTGATTGGTTCGCAAACCCTTGTCGTCGAGGTACATCCTCGTGGCCCGTTCCTTGAGCCGCCGGATGCCCTCCAGGGCCTTGTCCAGCCCCGCGTTGTCCCGCTCGACGAAGACGTATTCCTGCATCAACTCCCCTAGTTCGTGGTGCAGCGCGAACGGGTTCTCGTCTCCCGTGGAGGTAATCAACGCCTGGTTGATCTCCTCCTGGCGCTTGCGCTCGCCTTCGTAATGGCGGTCGGCCGTCCCGGCGGCCCCGTTCTTGAGACCCTTGAGGTAGGCCGCTGCCGCCTCGCCCGCGATCTGCCCGCTGAAGGTGGCGCTGAGCAGCGAGTTGGCCCCCAGGCGGTTAGCCCCGTGGTAGGCGTTGTCGCACTCCCCGCAGGCGTACAGACCGGTGATGCTGCTGCGGTGGTTGTTCGGGTGGGCCGCCTGCATGCCGCCGGTCTGGCTGTCCTTGGCAAAGCTCACCAGGAGGCCGCACATGGAATAGTGCATCGAGGGGTAGACCTTCATCGGCCCGGCGTAGGGGTCCTCGCCGGAGAAAGTCTGGTACATCTCCAGAATGCCGCCCAGCCGGTCCTCCAGGAACTTGCGCGGCTGATGGGAGAGGTCGAGATAGACCATGTTCTGCCCGCCCACTCCCAAGCCCATGTGCCGGACCGCCCGGACGATGGCCCGTGAGGCTACGTCTCGCGGCACGGTGTTGCCGTAGGCCGGATACCATTCTTCGAGGAAGTAGAAGCGTTCGCTTTCGGGGACGTCCTTCGGCGCCCGGGCGTCGCCCGGAGTCCGCGGGACCCAGATGCGCCCGCCCTCGCCGCGGCAGGCCTCGGACATCAGCCGCAGCTTGTCATGCCCCAGCATGGCCGTGGGATGGAACTGGATGAACTCGCCGTTGCCGAACTTGGCGCCCTGCTGGTAGACGCGCGAGCTCGCCGCGCCGGTACAGTTGGTGGACATGGTCGAGCGGCCCCAGATCAGACCCATGCCGCCGGTGGCCAGGATCACCGCGTCGGCGCGGAAAGCCTGCACCTTCATGTCGTTGAGGTTCATGGCCACGATGCCGCGGCACACGCCGGCGTCGTCGAGTACGACGGAGAGAAACTCCCAATCCTCGTACTTGATGACTTTGCCGTCCGCTTCGTGGCGGCGGACCTGCTCGTCGGCGGCGTAGAGCAGTTGCTGCCCCGTGGTGGCCCCGGCGAAGGCCGTCCGCTTGTTCTTCACCCCGCCGAAGAGGCGTTGGTCCATGATCCCCTCGGGCGTGCGGCTGAAGGTGACCCCCATGCGGTCGTAGGTGCGGATGATGCCCGGCGCCGCCTCGCACATGCTCTTGATGGGGGGTTGGTCGGCCAGGTAGTCCCCACCCTTGATGGTGTCCACGATGTGCTGCCCGATCGAGTCGTTCTGGCCCTTGATGTCCAGCACGGCGTTGATGCCGCCCTGGGCACAGGCCGAGTGCGACCGTTTGACGGGAAAGAGCGAGAAGAGGTCCACGGCGACGCCCTTCTCGGCGATCCGGATCGTGGCCCACAACCCCCCCAGCCCGCCGCCCACGACGATCACTTTGCGTTTGGCTGCCATAGTCAAATGTCCTCTGGAAGATGGCCGCCGGCCTTCCCGCCGCCGGCTGGCCCACGCAACGCCACCTGCTACAACACGGTATCCCCGGCCGCCGTATGGGCGTCCGCGGCGTGGGTTTCCACCGCCGGCGGCGTGAGGTCCGAGGGCTTCATCGTCTTCAGCGTAATCAACGAGCCCATGCCCAACAGCCCCAGCGCCAGGCCGATGACGAGGCACACGTATCCGCTGAGCCGCTGCGACCGCGGCCCAATCGTGATGCCCCAGGTGATCAGGAAGGTCCAGATGCCGTTGGCCAGGTGGTACACGGAGCACAGCACGCCGACGGCGTACACGGGAGTGGTCCACCAGGGAGCCATCGCCGCCACCGTCGAGCGGGCCGCGTCTTCCGCGTCGAAGAGGTTGCCGCCGAAGGGCGCCCCCAACCACTGCATCTGCCACAGGTGTACCAGAATGAACACGAGGGCGATGATGCCCGTCCAGCGCTGCAAGGCGTAACGCACCCCGCCGCCGTACTGATAGGCCAGCACGTTCGGCTGGCTCGTCAGCCAAATCTGGATTCCGATGATGGCGTGAAAGGCAATGGGTATCAGGATGAACACCACCTCCACGACCTCGAGGACGCCCAGCTTGCCCAGATTGTGGATCTGATTGACGCCGAATTGGAAGGCCTGCGGGCCCGCCATAATCGCGGCGTTCACCGACAGGTGAATGCCCAGAAACACTCCCACCGGGATAATGCCCGAGAGGGAGTGCAGCCGTCGAATCAGGAAGTGGTACCGTTCGGTCACACCGCCGGTTTCCGCGGTCACATCAGCCACGATGGTCCGCTCCTTTCTGCGCTCGGCGAGTCGTCCTTGCCAACGGAGATCACGGGGTTCACCTCGTTTACGATCCCAGAGCGGAGATTATAGAAGCTCCGCGGGGACGATCAAGACCGGCTTGACGCCTCGAAAAGGGCTTTCTAAGCTTGTCGTGTGCTGTTTTCGATGCAACCAGCCGATGGGCGGCGGTGGGCGCGGAAAACGTTGGTCTCGTCCCCCGTGGAAGCCGGGCACGTCCTCGGTCCGCTGCTCATCCGTGTTCCTTGTGCGGGGCGCGCGGCGCGCCTATGGGCTGGGGTGCGCGGTCTGGCCGGCTTCGGGTTGTTGGCGCTGGCGGCCTGCCTTTCGCCCGACCCCCGTGGGGTGGGAACGCACACGCACCTGGGTCTGCCCCCCTGCGGTTTGATGCTGCTCTGGGGCGTGCCCTGTCCCACCTGCGGCATGACCACCGCCTTCGCCCACACGGTTCGCGGACATTGGCTGGCCGCCTGCCGCACCCAGCCGGCGGGCTTTCTGGCGGCGGTGGCGACGGCGGTCTACGCCGCCGTCAGCGCGGCGACGGTTGCCAGCGGACGCCAGTGGCGAGTAAACTGGTACCGTGTACGGCCCGCCCGGGTGGTGACGATCATCGTGGCCATCGTATTGTTGGCTTGGGCGTACCGTATCGCCGTGGCACTCACGTGGGGGCCACTCCTATGACCGGAAAGCGCATCAGCTTTGAGACGATGGCCGTGATCGTCGGGCTTGCCACCCTGATCGGCGGCTGCAATCTGCTGCTCCCGCTGGCCTTCCTGGGCAACCCCAAGCAGAAGATCGCCCCGGAGTTTGACAAACTGGCCGGCACGCGGGCCTTGATTCTGGTCTGGGCGGACCCGGCCACCTTGTTCGATTATCCTCACGTTCAACTGGAGTTGGCCAATTACGTGGGCGACAAGATCACCGCCGAACTCAAGAACACCAAGATCGTCGACCCGGTGCAGGTGGCCGACTACCGCGAACGCACGCTCACCACTTCACCCGACCCGGAGGTGGTCGGCCGCCAGTTCAACGCGGACATGGTGGTGTACCTCGAGCTGCTGCGGTTTCAAATCCGCGATCCCGACGCCCCGGACTACCTGCGCGCTCGCCTCGAGGCCTCCGTCGCAGTCTACGACCTCCGCGCCGAGCGCGACGAGCCCGGCGTCTACCAACTGAAACCCGTCGAAATCGTTTACCCGGAACGCGGCGGGCTTCTGTTCAGCGCCTCCAATTCCACCCAGGTTCGTCAGGCGGCCTATGTCCTCTTCGCCGAAAAAGTGGCCAGAAAGTTCTACGAATATGAAGAGGAACTATAGGGTCCGCTCCGCCGCGCCCCTTTGGGCAGCGAGACTCGGGGTAATGCTGCTCTCGGCGTGCTTCGCCGGTTGCGGGCCGCAGGCCGGGGCCTTTCTCTACTGGATGGGGGTCGGGCACGGCCAGCAAGTGGACGCCGAGTTCACCCTCAGTGAAGGGCCCGTTCTGATTCTGGTGGACGATTTTGAGGAGCGGCTTACCTGGGCGCCGGCCCGCGACTACATCGCCGAGGCCCTGGCCAAACAATTGCGGGAACACCAGGCCGCCCAGAAAGTCATCTCTCCGGAAACGCTGAAGCAATGCCGTCGGACCCGCACGGATTTCGATGATCTCAAGTGCACGCAGGTCGGGCGGTTGGTCGGGGCCGATCAGGTCCTCTGGCTGGAGGTGAACGACTTCCTCGCTGAGGAAGAGGTCCACGAGGCGACCCAGGCCGCCTCTGTTTCCGTTACCGTGCGGGTCATCAACCCCCATGAGCAAAAAGACCGCGCCAAGGTCCGTCTCTGGCCGACCGACCGCGAGGGCAAGCTCGTTTCGGTGAAACTCAGCCCCAACGACGTGAACCGCCTCAAGACCAAGGACGCCATCGCCGGCGAACTGGCCGACAAGCTGGCCAAGGAAATCGCCAAGCTCTTCTACAAACATCCGGCCCAGGAGGAAGGCGGATGATTCAGCTACGGCATCGCCCGGTTTATGCCGGTCATTCGACCACACGCACAACGACGAGAGCAAGCTGGAGGGTTTCAGCCCGGGGAGACCCAGCGGGAACCGGTCGCCCGGTTGCCGAGACACCCCAGACCATAACTCTTTTTGCGGTAACGAGTTACGTTTTAATCCGTACGTTCGATGATTTTGGAGGATTCAGGTGTTCCGTAAACGCAGTTCGTGCGATACAATACTAGAGAAGAATATCGTCCCCGGCGTTCCGCGGGATGTCGGGCTTACTATATTTTGCCTTACAGGCGGCGCAGCGGTAGGTGTATCGCGGCGTTGCCTGTTTTGTTTTGCGCTTCTGTCGGAGCCACGGTAATGGACCGCGTTGCCCTCTTCATCGACGGAGCCTATTTTGCGTACGGACTCAAGGCTGAGTTTGAGGAACCGAGACTCGATTTTGCCCTGTTGGCCAACGCTTTGGCCGGCAGCAAAGAGATTCTTAGAACGTACTATTACCATTGTTTGCCTTATCAATCCGACCCCCCTACTACGCAAGAGGCCACGCGGTTCGGCCGAATGCAGTCTTTTGTTGATCAGCTCAACCGCTTGCCGAGATTTCAGATTCGCTTGGGCAAGCTAGCCCTCAGAGGAATCCGAGCGGACGGCGAGCGGATTTTTGTACAAAAAAGAGTCGACATCATGCTTGGCGTCGATTTGGTCTTGCTCAGCGCCAAAGGGCAGATCTCCAATGCTGTGCTCCTCGCGGGAGACAGCGATTTCCTGCCCGCCGTGGAAGTCGCCCGAAACGAAGGTGTCCTTGTCCACCTCTACCACTTCACCAAGAATCCTCCTCACCGTGAGCTGTGGGATGCGTGCGACGAGCGGACGCCCATCACGCAGACTCTCATAGATCGAGTTCGCCGACCCTAGATCGCCGCCCTTGGCCGTGGGTCGCGTGGCGGGAAGGCGTCGGTTCCGCAGGACACACATGACCGGAGTGTAGGGCTGGACTGAGTGTGCAACGCTTGATCCGAATTCTCCATCTTCTCGACGCCACCATTCGCTGGGACCAGCGCCTGGCTCTCGAGCAGTTGCTGGACCGGCTGCCCGCCGACCGCTTCGAGCAACATCAGGTCGCCCTGGGCCCTCGAAAAGGTGAAGCCGCGCGCATCGCCGCGCCCTTCCAAACCATTCCCTGGCGTTTCCCGTTGGATTTCCTGTTCGTTCCGTCCCTCCGCCGCTTTGTTGAGCAACATAACATCGAGCTCATTCACGCTTGGGGGGAACCCGCCGTCCGCGCCGCGGTTTCCGCCGGCCAGACCCACCTCCCGATCATCGCCTCCGTTTTTGATCCGGCCCGGGCCGAGGACCACTCCAAGGCGTCTCGCGCCGCTCTGCCGGAAACGCGCTGGGCGGCCGTGTGCGCCACCGAGATCGTGCGGCGGCGCCTGGTCGAGCATGGCGTCGTCCCCGCGCAGGCCGTGCTGGTTCGCCCTGGAGTGGACTTCGCCACCCTGAACCGAGCCAAGAAATCCGATCTCCGCGGTCGCCTGGGCCTGGGACCGGAAGCGGTGATGCTCCTGACCGATCAGCCGGCCACGCGGGAGGGCGGACAGTTTTGCGCCTTCTGGGCGACCGCCGTGCGCTCGTTTCTGGAACCGAACGTACGCCTGGTCGTGCCGGGCTGCACCCGCGAAGGGGCCCGCCTGGGCCGGCTCGCCCGGGCGGTGGACATGACCGATGTTCTCGTTCTCCCCGGCGATGCCTGTCGTTTCGAGGAGTTGATCGCCGTCGCCGACGCCCTGCTCCTGCCCGGGACGACCGAAGCCTCGGTGACCGCCGTGGCGTGGGCCATGGGCGCCGGCGTCCCCATCATCGCCGCGGCCACCCGCGCCGTGGCCGAGTTGCTGGCCCACGACCACAACGCCTTCCTCATCAAACCCGACGTCACCAAGCGGCTGGCCCTGCGTTTCGCCGCCGCTCTGGGAGAACGCCACGGATGGCGTCAGCCCATCGAAGTCGCCCGCGGCCAGGCCTACGAAGTCTTCAGCGTCCGTCGTTATGTCGAGCAGGTGGGGCGAGTGTACGAGAATCTCGTCGCCGCCCGCCCCCCCGATGAGGACATCAAAGACCCGGCCATCGCGGGTGAGGCCCAAACGCAAAGTCCGAGGTTATGATCCACAGGTTCGGCGTCGCGCTGGTTGGTGAGACCGAGTTTGCCGGCTGATACCGCCCGTCTCGAAGACGCCAGTTACGTTGTCCGTCACTGACGACCACGGGCCGAAGCCCGCAATGGGTACATACCGCATTCAGCAGCCAACGTCACCGGACCCCTATCATCCGCCCCACGGGCTGGTTGCCACGCTTGCTCTGGCACTCTCAAACACGTGCTGCGCTTACTCTTCTGGAGAACTCTGCGGCCGACAGCGCTGCTGGCGGCCTGCCCGTCTCGGATAGTCCGCACAGCAGCGTCACTGATTACTCAGCTTTTCTGTCGAGTTATGCCCTCCGCCGCGACAATACGATGCACATATCGTGTCAAGACCTGCTTGGCAGCAGCGACGCGCTTCACATACCCGCTGAGTTGCTTACGCGTCGTCTCAGCCATTTCTCTAGCCAGATCCCCGATTTCCTTGGTAACCTGCACCTGTGGGGGCGGTCCAACCGGCAAAGGGCCGCCTCGCAGGAGCGATTCCTCCACAATGCGCTCGACTGCCGCAAGTAAAGCCACGGGATCCCGTGACTGAAGCCCGTGATACAGCTCCTTGTGGAGCAACTCGTGGTGTATTTCTGGATGACGTTCTTCCCGGTAGCGGCGTTCTCGACGGTGCTCCCATTCGCGGTACCACCCGCCCACCATATTGGACCATTCGCGTACTCCGCATTCGGCCAGCGCTGTGAGGCTCTTCAGCGGGCCCGTGGCATCGTTTTCCACTTGCCGGGCCGTTCGCCACTCTCGCAGCGTTATCGCTGCCGCATCCTCGTCCTCACTGAGCGGATAGAATGGAGCAAGCACGTCTGAGGCTTTCAAGAGCCTTTCTTCTGAAAGCTCCCCATATCCGTAAACGGCTTCTACCACAACGGCTGCCACATCCTTGGACAGTTTTTGCTGTTCCTCCGAACCCGTCATCATAACACCTCGCTATGCAAAGTACGTTCCCATTCGACTCACAGCATGCGAGCGCCGCCGCTATCCATTAGCCATCTCAAAGTCAATAAAGCGCTCAAGATGGCATGTACTTTTATCAGAAAAATGTACTTCCGCAATGCAGAGGAAAGGGCCGTAAGCAGAGAGACGCAGTTCGAAGCCATTCTGGGGATCATCGACCGTATACGGCGATCCGCGCCACATGTCCCCCACCGCATAGCGGACGAACACAACGGTCTTCTTGGCGAACTCTTCTGTCTTTCTTTTCTTTTCGATCACGTATAGCGAAATGTCATACTCTTGGTCAGGTGCGTTTGACGCGCGGTAGCGATGCACTAGCATCCAGCCGCCGGACTCTTCGTAACGCGCAGCGCGCATCGTGTGAAGCAACGCCCCTTCGCCACGAGCAGACGAGAGTTCCTGGAGACGCGCTGAACGTTTCTCCTTGTCGGCCACCGAAATCGAGTCTCGTCCAAGATGCACCAGACCATCGAGCTCGAAACGTGCTCCGTAAAGGCTGTCGCCGCGCAGGAATTTACGTCGCAGGACCGAACACACCGGACGCAACGGGTCCCGGCTTTTGCGCACGCCGATGAGTTGGTATGTGTTCGGGACCGAGGAGGGAAGCTTACCCCCTTGAACGGAGAGGCTCCCGCTCGACACGATCACCGGCTCCGACCACGCACCCTGTGGTGGTGCCTCATAGGGAATCATGTTGTGGACCCAAGCCATGGGGTAGTGCTTATGGCCGTGCAGAATCAGATCAAAACCGCGCTGCTGGAGGTACGACAATAGCCTCCCGGCCTGAAGCATCGCATCATAGTTCTCGACGCCGGCAGCAAGCGCGGGAATGTACACCGGATGATGGTGGAAGACGGCGATTTTTCGATCCACACCGCTGGGCAACCCCTGCAAGAACCGGTCGCAGAAGCTCAACTGCGCGTCCTCGACCAAGCCTATGTCCCGCAACTGGTTTGGCTCCGATGTTACCGTGCAGGAGTTGAACCCCACGATCGCACAGCAGAATCCATCTGCTTCGATCACGGTCCGCGCCATGATCTCGTTTGGCGGACAATCGAAGTAGGCGCGGCTCCCAGTTAGTCGGCGCCAGAACTTGGCAAACCCCAGGAACCGATCAGGTGAGTCTGCGGGCTGATCCCAATTGACATCGTGGTTCCCCGGCACAGCGATTACTCGTTCGTTTCCCGCAAGGGCAGGCAGCCCATCTTTCGCCCTTAAATCGTTCAGTTTACGCAAGAGCGACTCCACAAACTCCGCGGCATGCTCGTATTCGTCAGTGGGCCCATTCTCACGAAGCGCCAGCGCTCTATCACGCCCGCCCGAATTCGCGATGTCTCCTGAAATCACGATCAACTCAACTCGTGATGCCAATGCCCGTATTTCCGCCGACAGGCGCGCGTCCGTCGAAATCCGCACCAGATCAGAGCCCAAGAGTTCAGCGAGGTCGAGGAGGCTCCCCGGAGGTTGGAACACCGGTGGCGGACCCGATCTGATCATCCTCGGCTGAAATCTAAACGCGGCACCGAAGTGAAGGTCCGAAATGTGCAGGATCGACAGCATATCCGCCTGCTAGGCTGTCGGAAGCAGGGGCCGCTCGTCTGGCTGGCTGACGCTTCTGGCGACCACCGTCAGGATTCGCGTCAAGTCGTTCAACTGTGCTTCCGACGCACCAAGTTCCTGAAGCGTGTCGTGGCACTTTGCGCAGAGGCCCCCGGCAGACATGCCGCGGTGGATATCGGGCTTGTACGCGCAGAGGTCGAAGAGACAACCGATGGCTGGATCGTGGCAAAGGTGGAACAAGTCCTGCTCGCTCTTGTAAAGCGCAAACGAAAGAGCGGCCTGCGCCACCTGATAGATCAAGTAAGCTACCAGCGGGAAGCCGGTCCCTAGCTGCTCGAATCCGAAGGTCGATATGACGGCACTATCGCTGAACTCATGGGAAAACCAGCGATCACTTAACAGCTCGTGGGTCACATAAATCAGCGGACGCTTGCTCGTGGCTTGCCCGACCGTTTGCGCGAGTTCGTATGGGTTGCCGCTGAGCCGCGACGCCGAGGCGTCAGGAAAAGGGCCATCAATGCGGAGAACCCAGGAAGTCTGCGCGTCGTTGATGATGGCAACGGCCTCCTGCACGACGCGTTCGCTCCTTGGAGAAAACCGAATCCAGATTTCCTGTGACATGCTATTCCGCCGGCGTTTCTCCAGCTTCCGTGCGCGGTCACGACATCGTCCGACACCCAGCGATTTGCGCTGCGTCATTCGTTCGCCGCGCGTTCCTGGCCGCCAAGAAGTGTAATGCCGCTCCGCTCACAGTCAACCACCGCCCACCCCTACACACACAGGCCGGACCCCCTCAGCGTTGGCCCTGGGCCATTCGCTGCGCGTTTCCAGCAAGAACGACACCGGTGTCTTCGGGAGACGCCGATTGCATGTGACCTCCGGAGGGCGCGGCGATTCGCTTGCCCCGTCGGGGCCACTCCGGTGCTTGCTCGAAAGGACAGCGCGGTTTACTCCGGCCGACCGCGCCGCTCTATCGGCCGGGCTAGTTTGGATCCCCCGCACGCCGCCGATGGTAAGGCGGAAGACGCCCTTGTCGTCCATGCCGGTGTCGAAGCTCAAAGCTTGCCGACAAACTCGTCCACCGATAAACCCATGTCGTCGATCAGTCCGCGGCTCCTGCCCAGCAGCTCCTCTGCCTGCGTAACATGCCTCTCCTCAATCGGCTTCATCCCAATCCCAGCGTGTGGCACAGCGCCGCATCCACCGAAGCCATATCGCGGCACTTCCCTATGCTGCGATCGATTTCCGCGTCCAGAATGGTTGCCAGGTTGTCGGTCATGACTACGGAGTCGGTCAACAGCCCCATGTCCCGACCTTGCGGCGTCGCCTGCATCACGGCGACGCGGCTGGGGTGACCCATACGACTCATGTTACTGGTGATCATCGCCACGATGGTTTGCGGCAAGCCGGTCTGAAGGCCGTCGGCCTGAACCGCCAGCGCCGGGCGCCGCTTGGCCGTACGGAGGTTCGAGTCAGGAAAGAGCACGAGCACAACGTCGCCACGGCTATAAGGCATCGTAGGCATCCATTTCCGGCCGCTGCCAATCCGCTTGGAAGGCTTTCAACCGCGTGCGCAAGTCAGCCGCCTGCTCCGGTCCGATACCGCGCGCGGACAGATCACCGCCGGATGCCGGCGTGAGGAAGGTCACGATCACTCGTGCCTCCGAGATGGGGGGTGCAGGTTCGAGCAACTCCACCTTCCCTCCACGATAGATTCCTTCGATCGATCTCACCATGAAACACCCGCCTCGCCGAGAATCCCGCCCTTCACTGCACCGATGCCTACGTCCCGTCACATTGTACCACGGGCCCCCTTCCGGGGGAATGACTCAGAGCAGTGCCGGCCTGGGCTGCCAGGTCCGCCAGGGAGGTTTGGAAAGGGCGTTGGAGCAGTGGCTCGCGCCGGCGGTACCACCGGCGCCGGCGGGCGGCGGCCACGATGCCCGGGTGCGGCAAACCCTGCACGGCATGGGTGGTTTCAAGCAAAAACAGGGCCTCAAGATGATTGATGAGCGGGTCGCCGCTGTCGGCAGCGGCGCTCGGGCCTCCTGGTTCGGGGCGGGGGAGTTCCAGAACCGCTTCCACGCACACGGGCGGGTGGAACTCCACCCGCATCACCTCTTGCCGCTCCTGTAGGAAACCGACCGGGTCATTGAGGCTCAACGGCAGGACATAGGTCCGGCGACCGGTGCCGCAGGCCCGGCGGATGGCGGCGTTCACCGCCAAGCGCACCCCCTTTTTGACGCGCATCTGCTGCCCGTAGAACATCGGCGGCTGGCTGCCGTTTACCATGATGAACACCGGAACCTTGGCGTCGACCAGGAGGTCGGCGGTTTGGGCCAGGGAAACCTCCAGCGGAGGGGCATGGTGACCGCGGATGGCGATGGTATAGCGGTCGTGGGCGAGCTTCCGCTCCGTGCGGGGACCATAGAAGGCATTGTTGACCCAGACGCCCAGACGCATCCGGCGGAGCGGCTCGTAAAGCAAGGGGAGATCGAGATAACCCAAACGATGGGACCCGGCGATGATGAGATTATGACGGGTCCGCCAGGTGTCAAGGTCGAAGAGTTCCGCGTTGTGGAGGTGCTCGAGCCCCGCGAAGCGCACGGTGGGACACTTCAGACCCCGCAGGCGGCTGAAGCCGCCGCGATGAATCCACCCCAAGGTGGTGGCCAACAGGTCGGTGAAGCGAACTTTCTTTCCGGGAAAGACATGATGGGCGAGCAAGTGGAGCAGGGTCGGCAGATACGTGTCCCACGGATTCACCCGGAACAGATGGGGCACGGCAACCTCCAGGGCAGTCACCAGGGCCTGGACAGTGCCGAGGGCGGAGAGACCCAAGAATTCCACGCGCCGGTGGGACCGGTGCCGTTCCCATTCCCGACCCCGCGCCGCGAGCAGCCGATCCGCCAGGTAAAGGCCGTCGAGGTAAAACTGGTGCAGGGCGAGCCACCACTGGAGTTCGGTTTTCCCGTCGCGGTACGGGTCCAATCGGGCAACGCACGCAAGACTGTCGTCGAGCCGAGCGAGGATCTTGGTCCCCATGGGGGTTTTGCTCAGATCGCTCCCGCAGCGGTCGGAGGTCTCGCGGACCAGCGTTTTCAACTCGAGGAGGTTGAATTGGGCGTCGTGCCGGATGTGCGCGAGCACGGCGCGGTGATAGTCGCGTAAGAGTTGGTCGCGCCGGGGGTTAGGCTCGGGGAGGACGATGCTCTCCCCGGCTTGCGGAGGGATCGCCCTGCGCAACTCAGCACAGATGTCGAGGATCTCGTCGCCGAGAGTAGACTTACCCCCGGCGATGGGGTCTGAGACGCCGGACCAGCTCATAGGCATCGCGAAGCCTGTTTTTTTCCGTGGCGGTCCAGAGAGAAGGCCCACCGTTGAGGGTCTAAGTGTATCGCGCCCCGGCAGGAGTTCTACAGCGGCGCGCGGGGATTATGGTCCCTTTTTGTCCGTGGTCGTCCGATACTAACCGGAGGAACGCTCTGGCCGGGCTAACGGCACCTTGACTGGCGGGTTTAATGTGGTATATTGGAGGCAGAGATAGTTTGCGCTCAGCATGTACGCTGCGGTGGCGGGCAAGCTTCGAGTAACGGCTTGGAACTGATGACACTCATCCCATGACAGTCTCATCTCGGCGGACAGGTCCTTCGCCCGTCGGGTGAGCTTGGATGTGCCATGAGGTCCATGTCGTTCGTTTTTTTATGGTTCGGAAGCCGATGCCACCGGGTCGGTTTGCAGTAGGAGTTTAGTCCTCTGAGAGTGACGTTTCCTGACGGCAGAGCGCTGGAACTGCGGGACGGGAGCACCTCGGCCGAGGTGGCGGCCCAACTCGGCCCCGGTCTGAGCCAGGCCGCGGTCGCCGCCAACGTCACGGTCAACGGCGTCAGCGAGGTTTTTGACCTCGCCCGCCCACTTCCGGGCGATTGCCAACTCAGGATTCTGACGGCCAAGGACGACGACCCGGAGAGCTTGCTGGTTTTGCGGCATAGCGCCGCGCACGTGATGGCGGAGGCGGTCTGCAAGCTGTTCCCGGAGGCGAGACTGGTCTACGGCCCGCCGCTGGAGGACGGATTTTACTACGACATCGACCTGGGGCGTTCGCTAAGTTCCGACGATTTCGAGGTCATCGAAGCCGAGATGCGGCGGATCATCGAGGAAGACCGTCCGTTTTGCCGCTATGAGCTATCCCGCGACCAGGCCCTGCACAAGCTGCAAGCCGAGGGCAACCGCTACAAGATCGACAACGCCGAACGGGCCGACGGCGACACGATCAGCTTTTATGTGACCGGGGACCGGCAGGGGGCGCACTTCGAGGACCTGTGTCGGGGACCGCACTTGCCCAGCACGAGGCGCATCGGGGCGTTTAAGATTCGGCAGGTGAGCCGGTCGCACTATCGCGGGGACGTGAACGACCAGCCGCTGCAGCGCGTGTACGGGACGGCGTTTTTCCAGAAGAAGTCGCTGGCGGCTCATCTGGAGCAGTTGGAGGAAGCCCGCAAGCGCGATCATCGCGTGATCGGGCGCGAGTTGGACCTGTTCAGCATCGCCCCGGAAGTCGGGAGCGGGCTGGTGCTGTGGCACCCCGCCGGGGCGGTGGTCCGCATGCTGCTCGAAAACTTCATGCGGGGCGAACTCATCCTCCGCGGCTATCAGCCGGTGTTCACGCCGCTCATCGGGCGGCTGAACCTGTACCGCACCAGCGGACATTACCCGTACTACGAGGACGCGCAATTCCCGCCGATGCACGAAACGGATCGCGGACGCACGCTGCTCAGTCTGCTCCATCTGGTGCAGCGTGCCGCCGAGCAGGCGCCGGAGCGCCGCGAAGCGGCGCTGGCGCCGGTGCGCAAACTGGCCGCCGGGGTGGCGGCGGTCTGGGGGAGCATGGCGGGATTCGACGTCGAGGCGCCGGCGGAGCGGATGATCGCGGCGCTGCAACGGGAGTTGGAGTCGGAGGACGGCTTCCTGCTTAAGCCGATGAACTGCCCGCACCACATCCACATTTACAAAGCGCAGCCGCGCAGCTACCGCGAACTGCCCGTGCGGCTGGCGGAATTCGGCACGGTGCATCGCTACGAGCAGAGCGGGGAGTTGGGCGGCATGGTGCGGGTCCGCGGCTTCACCCAGGACGACGCTCATCTGTTCTGTACGCCCGAACAATTGGAAGAAGAGCTCCGCATCACCGTGGAACTGACCCAACTCGTGCTGAAGACGCTGAACTTTACGGACTATCGGGTGCGGGTCGGCCTCCGTGACGCCGCCTCCGACAAATACGTGGGCTCCGTCGAGCAATGGGCCTTGGCCGAGAGCAACCTGCGCAAGGTTGTCCGGCAGATGGGCCTGGAGCACACCGAGGAAATCGGCGAGGCCGCCTTCTACGGGCCGAAGGTCGATTTCATCGTCCGCGACTGCCTCGGGCGGCAGTGGCAACTCGGCACGGTACAAGTCGATTACACGCTGCCCGAGCGTTTCGATCTGAGCTACGTCGGTCCGGACAATCAGCCGCACCGCCCGATCATGATCCACCGGGCGCCCTTCGGAAGCATGGAACGGTTCGTGGGGATCCTGATCGAGCATTTCGCCGGGGCGTTCCCGCTGTGGTTGGCCCCGGTGCAGGTGGGAGTGGCCTCGATCAGCGAGAAAAGCGCCGCCTACGCCCGGGAGGTCCACGAGAAGTGCCGGGGGGCGGGATTGCGCGCGGAGCTGGACGTTTCCGCCGACAAGATCGGACCCAAGAAACATCGGTTCCGTACCCGGCGGATTCCGTACATCCTGGTGGTCGGCGAGCAGGAGGCCCAGAGCGGTACGGTGAACGTGAACGACCGGGCCGGCAAAGTGCTGGGGACGTATCCCTTGAGCCGTTTCCTGGAGGGCTGCCGCCGGGAAATCGAGACCAAGGGGAGCCCACCGCATGGAATGGAGAATAGAGAATGAAGAATGGAGAAAGAAGAATGAAGGGTTCGATCGCGTTGACCTAGCGGGCGCAGCGTGCGTCCGGGGATCGATGCTTCATTCTCAATCCTCCATTCTCAGTTTAGTGAAAGAGAGGTGATGTCCGATCGCTAAACCCCTGCGTTTGAATGACCAGATTCGCATTTCTCCGATCCGCCTGATCGACCACGAGGGCGTGCAGCGTGGGGTCGTGTCCACTGACGAGGCCCGGTCGCTGGCCCGTGACCTGGGACTGGACCTGGTCGAGATCTCGCCGACGGAGCACCCGCCGGTCTGCCGGATCATGGATTACGGCAAGTACAAGTACGACCAGAAGAAGAAACAGAAACAGCGGGTGTCCCACGTGGCGATCTCCAAGGAAGTGCGCCTGCGCCCCAAGACCGACTCCCACGACCGCGAGATCAAAATCAACCGCGCCGTCCGCTTCCTCCAAGAAGGCGCCAAAGTGCAGTTCACCATGATCTTCCGGGGCCGTGAGCGGGCCCATCAGGACCTGGGTCTGGCGATCTTTCGGGAGATCGTGGCAGACCTGGGCGAGGAAGTGAGGGTAGAGCGACCTCCGCATCTGGAGGGGCGGCGTTTGACCATGGTGCTCGCGGCGGCCAAGCCGGGGAAAGCTCCCAAGGCAACCAAACCCGCCAAGGCTCCGAGACCGTCGGCCGAGCTGGAACCTGACGCAGCTCCCTCCCCCGAGAGCATGATGGAGGCCGAGCCTGCACTGCCGATCGCGCCGGTCTTGGCGATCGAGTCGCAGGGCGCCTCCGTGGTGTCTGGATAAGCCCGCGGCGGCCGGCGCGGCAGTATGCTGAGGGGTAGAACAGCCCGGCCGCGACGTTCGCCCGACCGGGCCGGAGAGCGATGACGTTGACGAATTCCACGGCAGGTCCATGTGCAGGGCCGGAGGTGCCCGCCGAGTTGATCCGCACCCTGACGTCGTGGAAACGGACGGTGGTGATTACCCACGTGACGCCTGATGCCGACGCGCTGGCGTCGATGTTCGCCCTGGCCCGAGCGTGTCACGATGAGGCCGGGCATTCCGCGACGGTCTCGCTGCCCGAGCACTCACTTTCCCAGCGTTTGGCCTTTCTGCACGAGTGGGCGCGGCTGCCCGTCACCGAGCTGGCGGATTTTGCCGGCGCGGACGGGTTCGCGGTGGTGGATACCGCGAAGAAGCCGCGCTGCAACATCCGTAAGGACCTGCCGACGGACTGGGACGCCGGGCGGGCACTGCTGAACATCGACCACCACGCTTCGAACACGCGCTTCGGCGCGATCAACTGGATCGTGCCCGAGGCCAGCAGTTCGGCGGAACTGGTTTACCACTTGCTCAGAGCCTGGGGGCGTCCGATCGATCCGTTGGTCGCTTCGTTGCTTTATGCGGGGATTCACAGCGACACAGCGGGGTTCTCGTTGCCGAACACTTCGCGGAGCGCCCTGGCCGCCGCGGCGGAGATGGTGCAGGCCGGCGCCAACGTGGCGGAACTGGGTGAGCGGCTGTGCCGCAGCCAGCGGTTGAGCGAATTCAAGCTGCTGCGCACCATTTACGCCAACACGAAACTGGCCGCCGGCGGACGCATCGCCTATAGTACGGCTGACTACCAGGAAATCGCCGACGCGGGCTGCACCGCGGCGGACATCGACGAGCAGGTTTCCGTGCCGCGGGCGCTTCACGGAACGCGCCTGGCCATGCTGTTCACCGAGGGAGTCCGGGGCAAGACGCGGATCAATTTCCGGGGAGACTCAGGCGTGACGGTGCTGGAGTTGGCCGGAACTTTCGGCGGCGGCGGACACGAAACCGCCGCGGGGGCGATCCTTCCCGGTACGCCGGGGGAAGTGGTCGCCCGCGTGCTGCCGGAAGCGGAAAGATATCTTAACCAATTGGAGAGGAAACCCTGAGCGGGGCACGGCCCGGGGATAGATGACGTTACCGGCGCAAAGCAAGGATTATTCACGGGGGAGCCGAGGGCTCTTTCTCTCCGGGTGTACGGAGGAGTTGCGTCCCGCTCCGGAACGATCGCGAAGGCGGGTTGCAGTCCCCGTTCCGAGGCTCAGTCGGCGGCGGCACCTGGTCCTAGTGTAGTTGGTCAGAATTGATGCATCTTTTATGGTCCGAACCGCGACCGTCAGGGAGCGGAGTCCATGGTGTGCGGGCGTGCCGCTCCCTGACGGTCGCGGTTCGGATAAGATGCGATCAGCGTGACTAACTGCACTAGCGTTGGGATGCTGAAGACAGCGCTAAGCTCTCTATGGTATGAATGATTCGGGTAACGGAGTGAGTTGATGGGCAAAATCGAGAAAGTGGCGGTTTTCGGGTTGGATTGCGCCGAGCCCAGCCTTATGTTTGACAAGTGGATCGACGATTTGCCGTTCACCAAGGCGTTGCTGGGCAGGTCCACCTATGGCAACCTGACCAGTTGCGTCCCGCCGATCACGGTGCCGGCCTGGTCGTGTATGGCCACCAGCAAAGACCCCGGCAAGCTGGGCATCTACGGGTTCCGCAACCGGGCCGACTACTCCTACGACAACCTGTCCATCGCCACCTCCTTGGCCGTCAAGGAGAAGCGCATCTGGGACATCGTCGGTGAGCACGGCAAGGAGTCGATCATCGTCGGCGTGCCCGGCACCTACCCCATCACCAGACCGGTGAAAGGCCACCTGATCACCAGCTTCCTCACCCCGGATACGGAGAAGAGCGACTACACCTGGCCGAAGTCCTTGAAGCAGGAGATCAAGGCCCTGGTCGGGGAATACATGGTCGATGTCAAGGGCTTCCGCACCGACAACAAGCAATGGCTGCTCGAGCAGATTTACGAGATGACCAACAAGCGGTTCAAGGTGGTCAAGTACCTGCTGAAGCAGAAGCCCTGGGACCTGTTCTGGATGGTGGAGATGGGCCATGACCGCATCCACCACGGGTTCTGG
>JBGPAW010000010.1:0-24625 GCA_041480905.1 Phycisphaerae bacterium | reverse complement strand
CCTTTCCGCTTTTTTCGCCCCGTTTTCATGCCAGTAGGTCCACAGTCCCTGGGTTTTGTCGTCGCGCAAGACGCCCTCGCCCTTTTTCTGCCCGTTGGCGTGCCAGTAGAACCAGACCCCTTGGGTTTTGCCGTTCACGAACTCGCCGCGGGACTTGAGCTGGCTGTTCTCATACCAGGATTGGTAGACGCCGTGCGGAACTTTGTTCCCGTCCTGATCTCGTTTCACCTGTTGCTGAGACATCAGCTTTCCGTCTGGCCAGCGCTCTTCGACCACTTCCACGCTGGCGTCGGCCGCGGCCGGCGGCTCTTTCGGCGGGGCGGCGACCGGGGCGGGTGCCGAGGTCACGGTTTTCCCGGCGGGGGCGGTCTGGGCCGGCTCCCCTTTTGGGGTGGTACGGGTCTGGGGCGCGGGCGCAGCCGACGACGGTTCCGTGCGGCGTGGGGCAGCCGGTTTGGTCGCCGGAGAGCGGACGGTGGGCTCAGCCGGTTTACGGGCCTTCTCCGAGGAGGGCGGCGCCGTCTTCTCACAGCCGGCTAACCCTCCGAGACCGACGATCAGCATCGCAGCAATGGTCATACGCGCAGTGATCATGAACTTGGCTCCCCAATACGGAATCCCGCTCCGGTTTCCGCCGGACAGCGGGGCCGACAGGGTCATTGTATGATGATCGGCCGGGCGAGCAAGACCGGCGCGCCGAGGTAATCGGCCTGGGGTGTGGCTGTAGATTCTGGCGAATCGGGAGGGCGAGGCTCCTGCCGAGCCGTGCTCCTCCCAGCTTCGCCAGGTGCAACCGGGCCACCTTCTCGTCCAGGTGCTTGGGCAGCATGTACACCTTCTTCTCGTAGCTCTCCGCGTTGGTGAACAGCTCCACCTGGGCCATCACTTGGCTGGTGAAGCTGTTGCTCATCACGAAGTTGGGGTGCCCCGTCGCGCAGCCCAGGTTCACCAGCCGCCCCTCCGTACCAGAAGCACGTCCCCGGGCGAGTTCAGCACCGACCGCACGGCGCCTCATGGGGGTCACCTTGTCAAGCACCGAGCCCTGCGTCGCCCCACAATCTGACCAATGCGTCTGACGCAGGCATCGAGGTCACGCAGTATGTCGTGTTCCCAGAATCTCAGCACGAGCCATCCTCTGGCCTCCAGCCCACGCGTCTTACGTCGATCCCGGTCGCGGTTGTCCGCGACTTTTTCTCGCCACCACGCCGTGTGGGTCTTGGGACAAGCAAAGTGTTTGGGGCACCCGTGCCAAAAGCAGCCGTCCACAAAGACGCACAGGCGTACTGGGCGGAAGACGATGTCCACTTTGCACGGAAACGTGGGCTCGGGCGATACATCCACGCGAAACCGCAAACCAGACTTGTGAAGAGCGCTTCGCAGCGTCTTCTCCGGTGCCGTATCGCGCCCGCGGTTGGCGCGCATCACTCGCCCCACGAGTGTTGATGATGCCGATGGCGCACGTGCTCGAATACAGCGCTTCACCCCGGCATCTCGTCGGATATATCGTCAGGAAACTCCGATTCCTCTGAATCGTCGGACACCGACGCTCGGCGTTGAATGTGGAGTGTCTCATCCCCAACGGTGATAATGATCTCCTGAGGCTGCATCCGCGCCACTAATTCCGGCAGCGCGACCGGCGACTCCTCGATAAGACGCCTGATGGGGTCTCGAACATACTTCTCGAGAAACCTCGACATTGTGGGACCCGCTAACGATTCCAGGTGGCGCCACGCATCGTCGCCCACATGGACTTCACCGCCAGCCTTGCGAAACGCGGCTTCGAGTTCGGCGAGCTTCTGGTTCGGTGTGCTATCAAGAACGATGAGCACCGGCGTATACCCGCTCTTCCGGCAGTCGCTGGGATAGTCGAGTTCTTCGCGCCATCGGCCCTGACCAGATGCGGCGATTGTCACGCGGATCTTCAACTCGTATGCCCGCTTGCCCAGCAGGCAATCGACCTGTCGCCCTTTCCCCTTGTCACGGCGCCTCTTGATGGGGCTCTTTTTCGCGGGGACCGGCGTCCCGCCGACCGCGTAGGCGATCACAGGCTCGAAGAGATAGCCCGTCTCCTGCCCAGCCCGATTGTCGATGTCGAAGAACCATTTGCGCCAAAACAGGAATCCGGCGAGTGCCGCTGGTCTCAGGCGACCGTACTGTAGCAACCCTCGCGGACCAACCTGTTCCAACGTTGGCATTGGTTGCATCTCAAGAATGGCCTGATACTTCAGGCGCGCCTTGTGGAGTGTAGCCAGACAGGCATAGTACATGTCGGCATCGCGATCAACCTCGAGCAGACGTTCAAAGAGCGCACGAGCATCCACGCCTTGGACAACCAGCTTGTCCAAGCTCTGAGCATCAAAAAGACCGGGAAGCACGCGGAGGACCTCTGGAAAGCGCGCTCCAAGGTCGAGGTCGAGAACGATTCGCGCGACCAAGTACGCGCAGGCCTCGTCGTTCAGCCCAACGCCCTGTTCCCCCGCGCCGGCTGCACGCGACTTCTCCCAGATCGTCTGTTGTATTTTCGTCAAACCCATCGCATAGTCATTTGTTCAGGACTGTCGAGTAGATCAAACCTAGCTTTCACCATCTGCACTACGCGGGCGAGGACAGGGCTGGCGCCGGAGGACAACGTGGGCACGAAAGTCAGCAGTGCCCCAACCGTGTGTCTCGGAACCGCGCTACGAAGATCCTCTGCGAGTTGCCGAGCCAGAATGGTAGCCAAGAGCGGCGGAACGGCGTTGCCGATAAGCTGAATCGCGTCCCGCCGTGAGCACGCAAAGCGAAACTCGTCGGGAAACGTTTGCAGGCGCGCGCATTCGCGCACGGTTAGTGAACGATCCTCATCTGGGTGCAGAAACTCGTTCAGTGCGCCGCCCGTGATCGCCTTGGACGGCTCGTCGCCCCGCAGTCGGCGCAGCCCGGCAGGAGCGCCCCCGCGTCGTTCCGTCGGTGTGCCGTCCATGACGCGTCGGAAGGCACGACGCCGATAACTCTTGTGCCAGAGTTCTTCGGGCAGATCGCGCATCCGTTTGCCCGGGCGAAGGAACTTCGCCCGGGCTAGGTCGTCCGCCCCCAACAGAGAGTACGAGTGCGCGAACTCGTCTCCGCCCTCCTCCGTGCCCTCACGTGCGCTGGGTAGCCCCACCAAAGCCTCGCGCAACGTCGGCGTGGGCGGTAGAAGTTGCGTTGCCAAGTGCGCGCCCGGCGCGCCATATGCGGAGTGCGTCGGGGGGGAAAACGTGGGATCCCAACCCAACCCGCCCAGGGCGATGACGCGCTTGCGGTGCTGAGGTACGCCGTAGTTTGCCGCGTTGACCTTGCGCAGGTGAATTCGGTAGCCTGTGTCGATTAGCGGAGCTAGTAGTTGGACAACGTAGCGCCCATCTGAGCCGGTCAGGAAGCCCTCCACGTTCTCAAACACGAACGCAGTTGGTCTCGCAGTGGCGACCAGCCGGGCAAATGCTGCGATGAGGGTGTTGCGTTCGTCGTCGGGCCGTCGCAACCCAGCGGACGAGAAACCCTGACAAGGTGGACCGCCAGCGATGACCCCGGCCTGCGGCACGTCCAGGTTCTCGTTGATATCTACCTCCTCCACGGGGTGTGAGAAGTTGGCTCGATAGGTCCGAACAGCAGGCAACCACTTATCGTAGGCCGCCAGCATTCTGAAGCCTGCGCGCTCGAAGCCGAGGGACAGGCCCCCGGCTCCACAGAAGAGGTCGATCACGGTCAACTGGCTCATTAGCCCGTCCCTGCTGGCCCCCCGTGCATCACATAGCCCGACCCCGGCCACAGGCTGCTATATCGTCACCGGGTAGACCCGCTCGTTCTCCAAGCAGTTCTGCGCGTACGCTAAACACGCCAAAATATCTTCGCGGGTGATCCCAGGATAGTTGCGGATCACCTCGGCCTCGCTCCAACCTTGGGCCAGCAGCCCGACAATGAACTCGACGGCCAGGCGCGTGCCCTTGATCACCGGCTTGCCGACCAAGACGGCCGGGTCGATGGCGATACGTTCGTTCATAGGCCTTCTCCGTCGGACGCGGAGGTCCAAGACCCTTCTTCTCATCGGGTCACTCTACCCGATTGTACCGCGAACCGTCGCGAGCGGACGCCGATAATGCTCCGGCCTGTACGGGCTGTCAATCGGCACGCCTACATACGCCGCCTCTCCCTGCGGGACCACCCCTACGCCACTCGTCCCTTGCCCTCCGGTTTCGACGTTTCGACTTTTCAGCGTTTCGACGTTCAGTACCGATAGTGCTCCGGCTTGTACGGGCCGTCAACCGGTATGCCGATGTAAGCCGCCTTCCCCAGGGAGCGGCCGGGGGCAGGGGCGGTCCGGCGTCAACCCGCTACCTGAAACTGCATGCTCTGCACCTGCGCCACGCGCTTCGAGGCGTCCAGCACCTCGATGCTGACCAGGTTCCCGTCCGCGTCATAATCCAGGATCACTCCCGGCTTCTGCTCATCGCTCTCCGCCACCGGGCCGGGTTTCAGCTCCACGGTCAGCGTATCCGTTTTCGGGTCGTAGCTCGCTTTCATGGGCGACTATGGTCCGTAATGATCGCGCCTGCCAAGTCCATCAGGTGACCTTGCTCCCATACGCAACGCGCCGCGGCCTTCCCCGGCCCTGTGCCGCCTCCCCATGCGAGACTACCCCTACGCCACCCGCCCTTCCCCTCTTGTTTCGACGTTTCGACTTTTCGGCGTTTCGACGTTTAGTAACGATAATGCTCCGGCTTGTACGGGCCGTCAACCGGCACGCCGATGTAATCGGCCTGCTTGGGGGTCAGCCGCGTCAACTTCGCGCCGAGCTTCGCCAGGTGCAGCCGGGCCACCTTCTCGTCCAGGTGCTTGGGCAGCATGTACACCTTCTTCTCGTAGCTCTCCGCGTTGGTGAACAGCTCCACCTGGGCCATCACCTGGTTGGTGAAGCTGTTGCTCATCACGAAGCTGGGGTGCCCGGTCGCGCAGCCCAGGTTCACCAGCCGCCCCTCAGCCAGCACCAGGATGCAGTGCCCGTCCGGATACGTCCACTTGTGTACTTGCGGTTTGATCTCCGTCTTGCGGATGCCGCGCACCTTGGCCAGCCCGGCCATGTCGATCTCGTTGTCGAAGTGCCCGATGTTGCACACGATGGCGCAGTCCTTCATGCGGGCCATGTGCTCGGCCCGGATGATCTGCCAGTTGCCCGTGGCGGTGATGAAGAGGTCGGCCTGCTCGACCACGTCCTCGGTCGTCACCACTTGATACCCCTCCATGGCCGCCTGCAACGCACAGATCGGGTCGATCTCGGTGATGACCACGCGGGCCCCTTGCCCCCGTAGCGACTGGGCGCAGCCCTTGCCCACGTCCCCGTACCCGCAGACCACGCACAGCTTGCCCGCCAGCATCACGTCCGTCGCCCGCATGATCCCGTCCACCAGCGAGTGCCGGCAGCCGTACAGGTTGTCGAACTTGCTCTTGGTCACCGAGTCGTTCACGTTGATGGCCGGGAACAGCAGCGTGCCGGCCTCCTGCCGCTGATACAGCCGATGCACGCCGGTGGTCGTCTCTTCCGTGATCCCGCGGATCTTGGCCGCCACGTTCCGCCAGCGCCGCGGATCGCTCTCCAACTCGCTCCGCAGCACCGCGAGGATCTCGCGCATCTCGGCGTTGTCTGCGCTGTCCGGGTCCGGTAGCGTGCCGTCCTTCTCATAGGCCCGTTCGGCCTCGGCGCCCATGTGTACCAGCAGCGTGGCGTCGCCGCCGTCATCGACGATCATGTTCGGCCCGCCGCCGTCCGGGAACGTCAGCGCCTGGTTCGTGCACCACCAGTAGTCCTTGAGCGTCTCGCCTTTCCAGGCGAAGACCGGCACGCCCGCCTTGGCCATGGCCGCCGCCGCGTGGTCCTGCGTGCTGAAGATGTTGCAACTGCACCAGCGCACGTCGGCCCCCAATTCGCGCAGCGTCTCGATCAGCACCGCCGTCTGGATGGTCATGTGCAGCGAGCCGGTGATCCGCGCTCCCTTCAGCGGCCGCCGGGCCGCGTATTCCTCCCGCATGGCCATCAGCCCCGGCATCTCCTTCTCCGCCAGCTCGATCTCCCGCCGGCCGAAGTCCGCCAGCTCCACGTCCGCCACCTTGTAGTCCTGCACTGCTACCGCCACCGTCAATCTCCTTAAGTAGGGTCCGCGCCCGCGGACCATTGTCCGCCTTCTCGACTTTCGCCTCTTCGGCTTTCGCCTTCTCGGCGTTTCTGTTTTCTACCTCTTGCCTCGTTGCCTCGTTGCCTCGTTGCCTATTCCTTCTTGCCTGTTAACACAAACAGCCCCGGCGTCTCCGGTACCGCGGTGCTCGTCGGGCCCGCCGTCCGCAACTCCCGCCACCGGACTTCGGCAAACCCCGCCGCCTGCACTTGTTCCGCCAGCCGTTCGGGTTCAAACCCCCACCAGCGGTCCTGCATGAGTCTCCGAAAGGCCTCGCACTGGTGCGCCTGCTGCTCCACGATCACTACGCCTCCATCGGCCTTCACCGCTCGACCGATCTCGGCCAGTGCCGCCACCGGTTCCGGGACGTGATGGAGCACCAGCATGGCAACAGCCAGATCGACCTCGCCGTCCTCCAGCGGCAGTCGGCGCAGATCGCCCGATCGGAACTCCACATTCTTGGCTTCCCGCACCTCCGGCCGGCTCCGCGCCGCTCGCATCAGGAGCGACACCGGCTCGATGGCAATCACTTTTTCGAACCCCGCCGCCAGCAGCGGAAGCAGATAACCGGTGCCCGTCCCGATGTCCGCCACCACCCACGAACTCGGCAACAGCCCCAGCAACGCTTCGACATGGAAGCTGTTCCCGAAGCAGCCCACGCGTAGCTCGTCCCATTGCTGCCCGATGTCCTCGAAGAAGCTCATCGTTTCCGCGTGCCGCCGTTCGAGGATGCGCTCGATCCGGCGTTGGAGCGCCTTGGGCACGGGTTGCTTCTTCACCCAATCCACCAGGTGCGCCTGCACGCTCTCGTCGTCTCCACCCAGTGCGGTTGCGGAAAGCGCGTAGTGCACGTTGGCACCGTTGCGACTGTCTCGGATCAAATCGGCCTCGCGCAGCACCTTCAAGTGTCGGGAGACGGTGGATTGCGGCTGGCCGAGGATTTCGACCAATTCTGTCACGCTAAGTTCATGCTGCGCAAGCACTTGCATGATTCTGTGCCGAGTCGCGTCGGCCATCGCTCCGAAAACCGCTTCCGTGTTCATCATGGCCCCAACCCCTGCCAAGGCCAATATCCGCTCATCCGCATAATAGGATATATTCGGTCTCCTGTCAAGGAGAATCCAGGAGAATTGCTAAGGTGCGAAAAAAAGCGCACTTTTGGGAACAAAAATGAGCAAGAATGCCAGCGCAGATATTCTCCGAGGTCGTCGGCCTCGGCGTTTGAATTGTCCGCTCACCCGGCCCCTTGCGGGCCGTCTCGAACGCCCTTCACAGGCCCGTCAGGCCACGCTCAAAGGGCGCTGGCAGGACCTACTACGCTCACCCGTGGAAAACCCGGCAGGCTGAGCCGTCGAGGACTTCGACTTCATGCCGCGACGGCGGCGGTGCCGCCAACGGCGGTGTCGAACCGTAAGAGTCCGTTTGACCGGCCGACCGTAACGATCTACGACCGCCGCCCAGCCCGCGGCGCGCACGCAACTGGGTTTGGTAACGCGTTGTCATCTATTTCACCTCATCGTTCTCATTCACCGAGCGTGCCTGGCTCGACGAATCAGTGTTCATCGCATCCAGCGGCACACCGACGGCGCGTTCGAGGTCAGTCAGCGCACGAGCCGCCTGGGCGTGCACGAGAACGTAGCTGCGCCGTGTTTCGAGCAGCGATCTCTGGGCGTCAAGCAGCATCAGCACGTCGACTGTGCCTGCCTTCCAGGCCGCCTCCGTGTACTCCAGGTTTCGCTCCGACTGGGGCAGCAGTTCCCGCTGGTAAAACTCGAAATTCCACCATAGCGTTCTGGCCTGGTCGACCGCAATTCGAATGTCCTGTGCGATGTTCAGGTACAGGTCGTCGTAGGACTTGACTGCCTGCGTCCGGGCAAGATCCGCCCGGGCGATCTGGGCCTGGTTCTGATCAAAGATAGGTAGCGTCAGCACGATGTTGGGGCCGACCTTCCACTCGATTTCCTGGGCGCGTTCGACCCCCCGCTCGCCGCGGGTCTGGATGTCCGGCACGGTGAGCTGCCCGGCGCGGACCGAGGCCCGCGCGAAATCCGCGGCTATGTCACGGCCCGGCAGCCCGCGGCTTTCGATCCGTTCCGCGGCCACGCCCACCGAGAGCCCTGGAAAGATCCGCAGGTATTCCAGGGCGATCGCGGCATCGCCGGCCCGCACTTGGGCGGCGAGGGCCTGAAGATCGAGCCGCTTGTCCCGAGCGAGCGCGATCAACTCGTCGGCTGCCGGGGTTGAGTCAGCGGCTTCGGGCAGTGGGTCCGTCAACGTCACCCCAGCGAACTCCCGATCGACGGACAGCAGTTTCGCCAGCCGGCGTTTGGTGTTCGTGGGCGAGAGTTCGGCTTCCCGAAGCGCCAGTTGGGCCTGGAGCAACTCGCCGCGCTGGAGGTTCTCATCGAGGGAGCTGCCGGTCCCGGTCTCGCGCATGGTCTTTGTGGCTTCGTAGGAGCGCGTGAGCAGCGTAACGCTCTGCTGGGCCAGCTCCCGCAGGTTCTGGGCCGCCACGGCCTCGTAATAGGCCTGTTTCGTATCGAGGGCGAGCTCGCCGGCCTGGCGGGCGAGACTGAACAGGCTGTTGATGCGGCCCAGCAGAGCGGCGGGATCGCCGATCAGGTGGGACTCCAATTCGAGTTCGACATTGACGGAAGCCCCGCGGCTTCCGTAGCTCGGTTCGCCGACTTTGCGGCTGAACCCGGCATTGAGTTTGAGCATGTTTTTCTCCTGAAGATTGGTTTACCAAGGAAGCGATCGGCACTTCCAGTGGGGATTCGGCTTAGGGTTTTCCCTTAGTCTTCCTGGGGCGAGGAGCCCGAAGTCCGCTTCGCCCAGGGACTTACCGCCTTCGGGGGATGGCCCGGTGGCCGAGCGTCTTACGTGCGTACCTCGGCCTCATCGCGTCCGGTGGGCATGGGTGCTCCGCCGATCGGCCGCATCGGCGTGCCCATACTGCCGTCGACTTTCCCGAAGCCGACGGCTCGGCACTGCGAAAGAAAATACAACCCATTGACATGTGCGGTGCAGTGCGTTATCTTCATCGCCAATTGGAGGTGGGCGGCAGCGTGGGGAGTTGCCCGCCGGCCGAGGGGCTGGCTCACAGCCCCCCCCCGACGGAACAGCGGAGCCGTTGGCGGTGCTCCCAGTCATGTCCCCAGGGCTGCACAGCCCAGCCTAATCAGCACGGCAGCCCGCGCTTGGACGAGGTAGCCACGACGTCTTTGTGACCGTCCGTGGAAAGAGGCGCGGCGATGCGGGCCAAGGGTGTGACTCAACGCCGGGGAACGCGAGCACGCGGCCGCCGACCTCGTCGCTCCGTCGGTGCTTGAAGGGCTCGGCGCATTTTTTTTCTCGGACGTGCGTTACGTTCGGGCACCGCGCGCAACTACTACGACGGAGGGTCATGTGGCCGGCGTCGCCGCGTCTTTGGCGGCTGGATGCTGGGGTCACGCTCTGTTCGAGTGGGACGCAACCTACAGCGGACTCAACAGTGATAATCAAGCAGTCAGTCCACTTGTGGAGGACGACAACATGATGCGGGTCAAAGTAAAGACACGGCTCGTGGTAAGCGTGATTTCTCTCCTATGTGCCGCATCTGGCGCAGGCGCGCAAACGCCGGTGTGGACACAGCGATCCTCCGGGCCTACCGATCTGACGCCTCGTCACGGGCACGGCTTGGCCTACGACAGCGCCCGTGGCCGAGTTGTGCTGTTCGGGGGCCGCAACGCGAGCACTGCCCTGGGCGACACTTGGGAATGGAACGGAACGGCTTGGACGAAACCCACCGTGCCGGACCCAAAGCCCAGTGCTCGCTATGACTTGGCCATGGCCTACGACAGTGCCCGCCAGGTCGTGGTCATGTACGGCGGGTTCGCCCCCGCCAGAGAGGCTGACACCTGGGAGTGGGACGGCGCCAAGTGGGAGTCGAAAGGGACGACCGGACCGGGCTCACGCTCGCAACACTCCATGGTATACGACGCCCAACGCGGCGTCGTGGTCATGTTCGGTGGGCGCGACAACGGCGGGAACCTCAAGAACGATACCTGGGAATGGGACGGAGGCACCTGGACAGGACCGCTGAATCTCCCCACCCCATTGCCCAGCGTGCGCGGGTACGCTGCGATGGCCTACGACAGCCAGCGCCACGTTGTCGTCCTCTTTGGAGGCCACCAAGACCCGTCGTCCTTGGGCGACACGTGGGAGTACGACGGCACCGCCTGGACGTTGCGGTCCAGCAGCGGGCCCAGCGCCCGCGAGGGGGCGGGCATGGCGTACGACGTTACGCGCCAAAAGACGGTGCTGTTCGGCGGGTATGCCTCGGGCTACAAGCAGGACACCTGGGTGTGGGACGGTACGAGTTGGACGCAGGAGACACCCAGTGGGCCGCCGAGCGCCCGCGAGTACCATGGGCTGGTCTACTGCGGCAAGATTCTGCTATTCGGCGGCCAGCTCAGCGGCGGCGGTGAGAACCGCGACACCTGGGACTACGGCGCGAATTTGACGCCCACGGCGGCCTGCTGCTTCTCGGATGGCTCGTGCCAGACCCTGGCCCAGGCCCATTGCATTGACGCCGGGGGCGTGAGTTGGCGCGAGGGAGTTACCTGTGCTTCATCGCCGTGCGCTGCGCCGCCGCCGGACGCCGCATATTTTCTCGGCGACCAGCCGTTGTCCGGCTCGGCCGCCCACCAGGTCAATACGGCCACCGGCGATTTTCACTACAGCGAGACCGATCTCTCCATCGCCTCTCGCGGGTACCCGCTGGTTTTCGCCCGGCACTACAACAGCATGGACCGCGGCAACGACGCACTCTTCTATCCATTGGGGCAGGGATGGCATCATTCCTTCAATATCGTGCTCACCCCGCCGAATCCGCCCACCTCGCCCAATGTCGCCGTCACCTGGGCCGATGGGCAGGTCACCTTCTGGGAACCGGACGGCTCCAATTGGAAACCGGCCACGAAGGACCTGCACGACCAGCTCGCGCAGGCCGGCGGTTTCTGGACCGTCACCTGCACGAATCTGGACGTGTACCGGTTCGACAGTAGCGGACACCTCCTCAGCATCGCAGACAAGAATTCCAACACCACAACGATTACATACGACGCGCAGCAGCCGCGCCGGATCACCAAGGTCACGGATCCGGTTGGCCGGGAACTGGCCTTCGGCTACGACGGCAACGGCCTGCTGACCAGCGTGACGGACTTCGCCTCGCCCCAACGGGTTGTCCAGTTCAGCTACACAAACAACCGCTTGACCCGGGTCACTGACGTGCTGGGCCACCATATTGACTACACCTACGACTCCAACGGCTACTTGGCTACAGTCACCGACCAGCGGGGGGTCGCCGTGGTCACTAACACCTACGCCCCCGACCACTCTGGGCGGGTTACGGACTACTGGGATGGACGTGGCAAGCACACAAAGCTGCAGTATCGGTCCGGCGAGACCGAGCTGACTCAGTGGTTGGGCGCCCAGGAAATCCATCGGGTGCACCGCTCTGAAATGGTCTACAAGCGGCAGACGATAGAGGAGGACCCGCTTGGTCATCAGGTGGTCTACACCTACGACGAGAATTTCAACCGCAAGACCGTCCAAGACCATAACGGGAACATAACCAGCTTTGCGTACGACACTTACGGAAACGTGACCTCGATCACCGAGCCCGACAATCCGGCGGACCCCAACGACGGCGGAATCACGACGATCGAATACGGCCACCCGACCTTCCATTACCTGCCGACCCGCAAGACGGACGCCCTGGGCTATGTGACCGAGTGGACTTACGACGCCCACGGCAACACGTTGACCGAGAAGCGCTACCTGACCGTGCCGCCAGGCACTTCGTTCGTGCAGAAGAGCTGGACCTACAACGCCTTCGGTCAACCGCTGACCGAGACCGACGAGCGGGGCAACACCCGCCAGTGGCATTACACGGGCCAGGGACTGCCCGACTACGAGATCGACCGCCTCGGCAATTACACCTGGTACGGGTTCGATACGCTCTGGCGCCGCATTTGGGTGACCGACGGCCGCGGGACCGGCCCGCAGGACACGAACTTCACGACGGACTACCTCTACGATACCGCCGGCCGCCTGACGGAGGTCCACGGCCCGCCGGTAGGAGCTTCGCCGCACCGCATCGTCCGGTGGTTCGGGTTCGACGAGGTGGGCAATCGCAAGTGGGTAACGGATGGGAAGGGGACGGTGCCCAACGACCCGGCCCATACCACGGTCTTCGACTACGACGGCAACAATAATCTGACCCGGGTTCAGGAGCCGCTGGGGCGGATCACCTGGTACGCCTACGACGACCTCAATCGCAAATCCAAGTCCGCCGACCCCAATGGCAATCTGGATACGCAGTACACGCTGTACTCCTACGACATCGCGGACCGGCTCACCCAGGTCCGCGACCCCGAGAACAACGCCTGGTCCTACACCCACGATGCCCACGGCAACGTACTCACCACAACCGACCCATCCGGTGTGGTGCTGACCCACGAATACGACGCCCTGCACCGCCGCACGCTCACCCATGACGGATTGACCCCGGCGAATACCTGGCGCACCGAGTACGACAAGCTGGGCCGCACCACCCGCAAGATCGACGCCACCAGCCAGGCGACCCAGTACACCTACGACGGGCTCGGGCGGCTGACGGCCGTAGTGGATGCCGACGGCGGCCGCACCGAGTACACCTACGACGCGGCCGGCAACCTGCTCGGAATCCTGGACGCCAACGGGCACGCCATCAGCACTCGCCAGTACGACGCCGGCAACCGGTTGACCCGGGCCGAGGACGGCATCGGCCACTACTACACCTACGACTACGACGCCGTCGGCAACCAAGTTTCGGTCCGAGACGCCAACGCCCAGCCTACCGGACCCACCACGACCCTGACCTACGATGCCGAGAGCCGCCGCACGGCCATGCACTACCCGGACGGGACGTCGGTCACCCTGACCTATGACGACAACGGCAACCGGACGGGCATGACCGATCCGACCGGAACGAGCCAGTTCGGCTACGACGAGCTTAACCGGCTGGTTTCCAGCGTGGACAGCTTCAGCAAACGCGTGGATTACGGGTACGACCTGGCGGGCAATCGCGTGCGGCTGCTCTACCCCGGGCCCGGCACCAAAGAGGTGACCTACGCCTACGACAAGGCCAACCGCCTGACCTCCATCACGGACTGGGCCTCGCGGACCACGCAGTACACCTACAACGGCCTGCGGCTGGCGACCACCTCGTACCCCACGTCGCCCACCCGTGTGCTGGAGACGCGGGGGTACGACGCCGCCGGCCGGCTGACGGGGGTGACTACGACCCGCGGCGGGGCAACGCTGCTGAGCTTCGGCTGGACCCGCGACGGGGAAGGCGAACCGCTCACGGCCAGCGAGACCAACACCTTGACGCCAACCATCCCGACGCGCGTGGTGAGCTACGAATATGACAGCGACAACCGCCTGGTCGAGTCCAGCCAGGGCACGTACGGGTACGACGGAAACGGCAACCTCACCTCGCGCACGGTCGGCGGGGTGACCACCACGTTTGACTACGACGCCGAGGATCGGCTGACCTCGCAGACCACCGGCGGCACCAACTTCGTGGACCACGTGTATGACGGCGACGGCAACCGCATCGCCCGCCTGGCCAACGGTGTGGCCACGCGTTACGTGCTGGATCGCGGGCAGGCGATGAGCAACGTACTGTGCGAGACCGACGCCGGCGGCAACATTACCGCCTACTATATCCACGGGCCGACGCTGGTGGCCCGGATCGACGCCGCGGGCACGCCGCGCTACTACCACGCCAATGACCTTGGAAATGTGGCCGCTTTGACCGATGCCTCCGGCACCGTGGTGGACCGCTATGCCTACGACCCGTTCGGCCTGCCCGCCGGCCACACCGGCACGACTTCGAACCCGTTCACCTTCGTCGGCGGCCTGGGCGTAATGGTCGAGGCGGACGGTCTCTACTTCATGCGAGCACGGTTCTACGACCCGGATACGGGGAGGTTCCTCGGAAAGGACCCGGTCGAGGGGGCGCTGACGAATCCGCTTGGTGTGAATCGCTATGTCTACGCCGCTGACAACCCGCTTGGTGCGGTGGACCCCAGCGGACTTAAGCTGCTGACAGCGGCGACCAGAGAAGAGCAAGAGGAGGCACTTCTCCAGTACACGCTTTCGCACTACAAGGCGCCACAACTCGTATCAGTGCCACCCAGTATCACGCAGCAGCAACGGGCTAGCTACAGCGAGACAGCTCCTCCGCCCAGGTCAATGCCTCTTCCAGAGAGCATGGTTCCGCGCCCACCTAGTTATGTGCCCTACAAGCCGATGAGCGCGGCGGCGGCAGCTACTCCCTGGGGAGCCGCGATCGAACTTGTCGAGCACTTCATGAGAATGGCAACGGACGCCGTCGTGGCAAAGGACGTCGTTCGTGCGAACGAGAGGTTCAAAGCCTACCTTGCTGACCGCCCGAACGACCCAACAATCCCATGGGGACATATACCCGTCTCTCTCACTCCGACGAATTCCGGAGCGAACAAGACGGGATCGAAGGCAAGCAACTCGTCAGGGTCCACGACTGCAAGCACTACTTCAGTGAACCATGCGCAGACTGTCTCGAACGAGGTGCTGAAGCTCGCACAGACTTCGCCTAGCTTTCTGCACAGCGCGGTACAGTTTAAGCCCCAGCAGGTGCAGCACACTACGGCTCCAATACAGTACTGGACAACGGCGTTAATCAATTGGATTAACCGGCGCTGACAAACTCGGCCCGACAACGTACCGACCGCTTTCTATGCCGCGTCGTGTGGAGTTCAACATATGGGTGTCCGGAACAGATCTCGAGTTCAAAGGCCCGATGGAACAATCGTTGGGGCGCAGTGCGCGGATCAGAGAGTACAGCGCGTCGGCTCAAGGAGCGAACTCATGAACCTCAAATCACGAATACTCATCGCACTGGTAGCCGGGTCCGTGGCAAGCACGAGTGCGGCCGACACGATCACCTACCAGTACGACAATCTGCACAGCCTGACCGACGTGACGTACGGCAGCGGGGCGTGGATCCATTACGAGTACGACGCGGTCGGCAACCGGTTGTTGGAGGTCATGTCAACGAACGGTCTCGGCTACGTGTACGTCCCGGTGGAACCGATGGGCGGCGGCAGCGTCACCCGGGTGCCGAACCAGGAGTGGTACACCATCGGCTCCCCGATCGTGCTGACGCCGCAGGCGGCCGCGGAATACGCTTTCGACCATTGGAACGGCGATGTCCCGACGGGGCACGAGCACGACAATCCGCTGACCATCACCATGGCCGCCGATGGTTACATGAAGGTGGAGGCCAACTTCCAAGCCTTGCCGCGGCCTAAGCTCTGCCGTACCCCGGCGACCCTGACGAACACGTGCCAGTACGGCCAACTCGCGACGAATCAGTCCTTCGAGGTTTGGAACTGCGGGCCGTCCGGCACCACCCTGACGTACACCATCAGCGACAACGTCGGTTGGCTCTGGTGCGCGTCGGGCGGAACATCCAGCGGCGAGCATGACACCATCACGGTCCATTACCCCACAGCCGGCCTGAGTTGCGGAGTGTACAACGCGACGATCACGATTAACTCACCGCGGGCCGATGACGTGCCGCAGACTGTGGCCGTGACGCTGACCGTTACTTCGACGCCCCCGGCGGCACCGACGCTGCTTCTGCCGGTCAACGGCGCGCCGAACGAAGCCACCAGCGGCACGCTGGACTGGTCCGACGTGTCCGGGGCCACCGGCTATCGCGTGCAGCTCGGCACGTCATGCGGTGTCGGCGATGAGGACGTGGTCTCGACCTCGCAGTTCGCGTATGACGGGCTCCAGCCCAGCGAGACGTATTACTGGCGGGTCGCGGCCCGCAACGCGTGCGGGACATACGGCAACTACTCCGGTTGCTTCTCGTTCAGCACGACGGGCCCGGAGTGCTCCTTGTGGGACATGAACGCCGACGGGTTCATCAGCATTGTCGGCGATGCCATGCTGTTCGTGGATTGCGTGTATTTCGGCGATTGTGACTGCCCCGAATCGGACTGCGTCTGTCCGGGTGATTGCAACCACAGCGGGTACCTCAGCATCACCGGCGACGTGCTGTGCTTTGTAGATTGCGTGTATTTTGACGAGTGCAGCGCGCGGGGCGGGCCGGCACCGAGCCCGGGCCCGCCGGGGACCTTCACGGTCGGCGGCGCGGTGTACACCGATCTGGACGACCCGCTCGGCAGCGGGATGAAGGGCGTCGGCGTTCGCCTGATTTCGCTGGCGATCGCGCTTCCCGAGGAAGTGCCAGACTCCATGCAGGACGACCTGGCAGCCGTGTCGCTGCCCGAGTCCGGCGCCGAGGTAGAGCCTGTCCCGGCGCCGGAGTCGGACACGAACGCCGTGCCGATGCCGAACATGCCGTGGAGTACGACCAGCGGCGCATGGGGCGTGTGGCAGATCGATGGGGTTCGGCCAGGCACATACATGGTGATGCCGCGCCGTCTGGGCTACGCCTTCGAGCATGTGCAGGCCGGGCGCGGCACGGCGTCGCCGTGGGTGCGGATCGTGGTCGGCCCCGAGACCGAGGCCGCCAATCAGAGTATCCAGTTCCTGGCCCGGCCGAGGCTGAACGAAGACCCCGCGGACGAAAAGCCGGAATTGCGTGGGGAGTGACCCTGAAGCGAGCGAAGGCGGCTCGGCGATCAGGACCGTGCTCCTTCTCAGAACACCGGAGGAATCGAGTCGCGCGGGTTGCGGTGCCCGCGGCCCAGAATAGGAAGGACGGGTGAGTCATGCGTCGATTTGCAGTAGCGACATTTCTGGCGGCGGTTAGCTTGGTGTCCACGGACATTGCCTGGGCCGATCCCCCGGCGGGAATGGTGGCGGTGCCCGGCGGCACGTTCCAGATGGGCGACCCATGGAGCGAGGGCGGTTCGGAGGAGCGCCCGGTGCATGCGGTGTACATCAGCCCGTTCTACATCGACACCTACGAGGTCACCAATCAACAGTACGCCGACGCGCTGAACTGGGCCTACGCCCAGGGCGGGCTGATCCAGGTAACTGGCAACGTGGTCTACAAGTACGGCGGAACCACTTACCCGTACTGCGACACGACCCTCAGCTCGCCGTACAGCCGGATCACCTGGAGCGGCAGTACATTTGGCGTGGTCAGCGGGAAAGAAAACCACCCGATGGTCATGGTGAGCTGGTACGGGGGCGCAGCCTACTGCAACTGGCGTAGCGCCATACAGGGACGGCCGCTGTGTTACGACTTGTCCACCTGGGCGTGCAACTTCGGCGTGAATGGCTACCGCCTGCCGACCGAGGCGGAGTGGGAGAAGGCGGGCGGCTGGGACCCCGTCCAGCAGCGGCACTACCGCTTCGGCGAGCAGACCGACGGATGTGGGACCAACTGCCTGGATGGCCAGCGGGCCAACTACGAGAGTAGCGGCGACCCGTTCGAGCCGGGTGCGGATCCGGACACGACGCCGGTCGGATACTACGACGGAACCACACACGGCAGCTACACGACGCAGAACGCCCAGAGCTACTACGGCTGCTACGACATAAGTGGGAACGTCTGGGAGTGGTGCTACGATTGGTACTCCAGTACGTACTACAGCACTTCGCCTTCGTCAGACCCTACGGGCCCATCGCCGAGCACATACCGTGTTCACCGCGGCGCCTGTTGGAACGGCAATCCGCTCGATTGCCGGTCCGCGACGCGCGGCACCGACACGCCGGCCTTCCGCTGGTTCAACATCGGCTTTCGTTGTGCCCTCACCTGGTGGCCGCCGATCGAAAGTGCGATGGTCACGGTTACTGCCGGGGAGTATCAGATGGGGGACCATCATGACGGCGAGGCCGATGCTCTTCCATTTCACATGGTCTACATCAATGCCTTCGACATGGATACCTACGAGGTCACCAATCAGCAGTACGCCACCGGGCTGAACTGGGCCTACGCCCAGGGCAACCTGATTACCGTGACCGCCGGCGTGGTCTATAAGTACGGCGGAGGCACTGTGTATTGCGACACGACGACCAGTTCGTCGTACAGCCGGATCGCCTGGGACGGCAGCAGGTTCGGCGTGGTCGCCGGTAAGGAGAACCACCCGATGGTGATGGTGAGCTGGTACGGCTCGCTAGCTTGCGCCAACTGGCGCAGCGCCATGGAAGGACGGCCGCTCTGCTACGATCTTTCCACCTGGGATTGTGACTTTTCGACGAACGGCTACCGGCTTCTGACGGAAGCGGAGTGGGAAAAGGGCGCCCGTGGCGGTCATTATTCGCCGTACTGGCGATATCCCTGGGGGGACTCGATTGTGACCACGATTGCGAACTACCTGTCTTCCGGGGACCCGTACGAGGCGGGAGCGAACCCGTGGACGACGCCGGTAGGATTCTACACCGGCGAACTGCACTACAAGGCGGATTACGGCTGGCCCGGCAGCCAGACGAGTTATCAGACCTCGAACGGGATGAACGGCTGGGGCTTGTACGACATGGCCGGCGACGTCTGGGAGTGGTGCAATGACTGGTACGGCTCGACGTACTACGGTTCGAGCCCGTCCGACAACCCTCACGGACCCACCAGTGGGAGCTACCGTGTTCTTCGCGGCGGCTCGTGGAGCGGCAATTCAACGTACCTGCGTTGTGCGCACCGCGACTGCACCCCGCCCGACTATCGGATCAACGACTACGGGTTCCGGTTGGCCTCAGTCCCCCTGTGCGACATCAACTGCGAAGACCTAACCGGCTTCGATTTCGGCTCGTTGCTGGGCGGCGCGTGCAGCTCCGAGCACACGTGGACAGTAATCAACGAGGGCGGAGGCACGCTGACCGGCACAATCACCCTCACGGGCACGAACGCCGACGAATTCGAGCTCACGCAGGGGGACGGAGACTTCTCGCTGGCGGCCGGCGCCAGCCTCACGGTCGGCGTGCAATTCTGTCCCCAGACGCTCGGCAGCAAAACCGCCACGCTCCACATCACCAGCAACGACCCGGACGAAAACCCTTGCGATAAGGCATTGAGCGGCACCGGCACTGGCCCCGACATCAACTGCGAGGACCTCGCCGATTACGACTGGGGCACCATCCCCGGCGAGTGCAGCGATGTTCACTCCTGGATCATCACCAACGAAGGCAACGCGACGCTCAACGGTGAAGTCTCGCTGACCGGCGCGGATGCGGATTTGTTCGAGTTCACCGAAGGCGGCGGGACCTTCGCCCTCGATCCCGCTGCCAACCGGACCGTCGGCGTTCGCCTCTGTTGTGATGCGCCCGGCGTGAAAAACGCCACGCTGCACATCACCAGCAACGACCCGGACGAAAACCCCTGTGACAAGCCGATCAGCGGCACGTGCCGCGTGTTCGTCATCGGCGGGGCCATCTTCACGGATTGCAACCCGTTCAACGGCGTCGGCGGCGTGGCGGTGACGGTGATCGGCACGAACGGAACATTCAACGCTGTGACCAGCGCCAACTTCGGCATCTGGCAGATCGACGACATTCCGCCAGGCACGTACACCGTGACGCCGAGCTTGTCGGGCTGGAACTTCTGCTACATCAGCACCGTTTGCCCACCCTCGGGATGCGATGGATCGACCCAGATCACCGTCGATGCTCCCCATGAGGCCGCCAACCAGAGCATCCGCTTCCTGGCCCAGGCCGGGACGACGCCGGAGATCAACTGCGAGGACCTGTCCGGCTACGACTTCGGGACGATCGTGCCCGGCAATTGCAGCGCCGAGCACACCTGGCTGGTGACCAACGAGGGTACGGCCACACTGAGCGGAGCGATCTCGATCACCGGGGCGGACCAAGCCGACTTCGGGTTCACGGTCGGTGATGGCATCTTTGATCTGGCTCCGAGCCACAGCCTGTTGGTAGGCGTGCGCTTTTGCCCGGACACTTCGGGCAGCAAAACCGCCAAACTGCACATCGTGTCCAATGATGCCGATGAAAACCCCTGTGAAAAAGACCTGGCCGGCACTGGCAGCGTCCTGCAGCCCGACATCAACTGCGAGGACTTGTCGGGCTACGACTTCGGCACGGTTACGCCCGGCGGATGCAGCGCGGAGCATGCCTGGATCGTCACCAACGAGGGTGCCGCGGCGTTGAGCGGAACGATCTCGGTGACCGGGACCAACCCCGACGAATTTCCGTTCACCCAAGGCGGCGGTGCGCTCTCGCTGGGCCCCAGCGCTAGCAAGACGGTGGGCGTGCGCTTCTGCCCGCAAACCTCCGGCCCCAAGTCGGCCACGCTGCACATCGTGTCGAACGACCCCGACGAGAACCCGTGCGACGAGAGCCTGGACGGCATCGGCGGTCCCGGCTCGGCCCACGCCAGCCGCGACCTGTCGCAGTCGTGGCCTTCGTACTGCGCCGGCGACGATAAGTTGGTGTACATTGACATAACCATGCCGCCCGGGGCGTACGCCCTGGGGATCGAAGACCAGCCGCCGAGCGGCTGGACGGTCTCCGGGATTAGCCACTCTGGCCACTGGGACGCAGTCAATCACAAGGTCAAGTGGGGTCCGTTCTTCGCGCCGAACTTCCCGACCGAGGTGAGCTACACCGTCACCGTGCCGCCCAGCGCGTCCGGAACGTACTGCTTTGCCGGTTCGATCTCGATCGACGGACAGAACGAGACCATCGTCGGCGACGACTGCCTCGACGGGCCGAGCGGCCAGTATTCACCTGCCGATGAGTCCCAGCCGTCTTGCCCGGGCTGCGGCGGTTGTAGTTGCGCCACTTGCGAGGACCACCGCGTGACCATGTGCGAGATGATCGGCTATGCCTGCGCCTGGAAGCGCGGCTGCAACGACGATCTGGCGGGCATGGGCGGTGCCGCCTACGTCTGGATCAGCGGCGAGTGCTACTGCTGGGACACGGGCGAGGAACAGTGGTCCCCGTCTGCTTGCCCGCCGGACCCGATCGGCTGCTGCACCGGCCGCGGCGATGGACTGGCCCGGTTGGTTGCCGGCGATGCGGCCCGCGAACTGCCGGCGTTCGTTCCGCCCAATTCCTGGTTCGGTGTGGCCATCACCATCACGCCGCCGCCTGGGGTCATGGTCGTGGCCTTGGAGGATCAACCGCCAGCCGGCTGGCTGGTGCGGAACATCAGCGACGGCGGCGCCTGGGATGAGATTCACGGCAAAGTGAAGTGGGGGCCGTTCTTCGACCCGAACGTGCCGGCCGGCGTCACTTACGAACTGCTGCCACCGCCGGGCGCTACGGGCGAGTATTGCTTTGCCGGAACGGTTTCGTTCAACGGCCAGAACCGGCCGATCAGCGGAGACGGTTGCGTACGAGTTGGAGCGTTCGGCGACTTTGACTTCGACGGGGACTTGGATCTGTTCGACTTCGCCAGCTTCGAGCTTTGCTTCGGCGAGTCGCCGGTCTCGGACGAGTGCGCCATGTTCGACTTCGACAGCAGCGACATGATCGACCTGGCCGATTACGCCGACTTCGCACAAGCGCTGACCGGCCCGAACGAGTGAGCCCGGTGCGAGACCGCCGGCCGCCGACGCTCAGCACGCCACGTAGCTGTCACAGGGCGCGGGCTGGCATTCCAGTTCCGTGTCACCGGGCAGGCAAGAACCGACCACCGATTGTCGCCTGTTTGCTTTGGGCTGCCTCCCCCAGAAGTGACAGGGGGATAATCCGAGCGGCAGCAGCCTCCAGGCAGATCGGCTGCGGATAAGGGTTCTACACCAGTTGAGACCGGGGAGTAGCTCCGGCTCTTCGTTCCGTATCCGTCCGGCTAACTCCGTCTTCAATTCTGTGACAGAGTGGCGCAACATGCCTGCGTGATGAATGGAGGTCGGCATGATGCGCACGGCGACACGGGATCGGAACAAGGCCGCGTTCTGGCGGCGGGTCTTGCGGAGGCAGGCGGGCAGCGGACTTTCGATCCGGGCCTGGTGCCGTCAGCAGGATCTGCGGGAGCCCTCGTTCTACTGGTGGCGGCGCAAACTCGCCCGGCGTGACGGGGCCGCGCCGCCGCCGACGTTGCTGCGGGTGCGTGTGGACGTACCATTGCTGGCGACGCGGGTCGAACTCGACGTGCGAAGCCCGCCGGACCGAGATCTGTCCCAACGATGACCAGTTCACAGCGTCGGTCCACAAACCACGGACCGTGCCGTTTGGGGTAATCCTGAGCCTGGTCATCGGGCGTGCTCCTGCTCGGCCTGCCCACCGCGGTGACGGATCCGGGCCTCGGGCTTGTCATGCTGGTGGGCAATTTGCCCACCCTGGGCGGCGGCGATTTCCTGGGTGATGGACTTGCACGATGCGTCCGTGAAGTTGACGGCGTCGATCGAGCAACGGCCGTCGACACCGATCATCAGTTTGACGTGCTTGCCTCGGGGCATCGTTGTCTCCCTTCGAAAACGTGATAAGTTGGGTCTTGCGCAGTCAGCCGATCGCGCGAAAATGCGTGGTCGGCGCCACGGCTCCGATGAGCCGCATAAGGCTACACGAACAGGTTGTTCAGCCGAAAAGGTGGTCCCACGACGGAGTGCGAGCAAGAATTCTCGCAACAGCGACGGTTTCAGAACGCTCATGATGTGGCTGAACAATGATCGCTCCCCCAGGTTCAGAGAACCTGGGCCACCCGACCGAGTTCTCTCCGCGTCCTCCGCGGTCAATCCGCTCCGATGAACACGCGCTGGCCGACTCGTGGGGGAGTGAAGGGCGCGAAGCCGTTCGGGTCCCACGCCAGCCAGCGGAACGCGGGATGCTCCAACGGGCGGTCAAAGCGAAAGGCCACTTCGGCGGGGCGGCCGTCGGCGGTGAGGGCGGTGACCACGGCAGTCATGCCGGTAAGCTCGACGCGCTCGCCGAGTGCCATCGGATGGCACTCGTTGCGGGCCAGGCGGTCCCACAGGGATTTCAAAAAGCCGTTGGCCGGGCGGATGACGAGCGTCCGGTCATCGGTGCGGCGGACCTCGACCGGAGCCCGGTACTGGGCGAGAAAGCGCATGTGCTCGGGGACCGGCAGGCCGTCGAGCGCTTGCGTGATGGGCAGGTAACCTGCGGCCATCACGACCGGCGCGGTGATGATGACGACGGTCTGGTGCTCGACGGCCGGGTCCGTGATCGGCCGGATCAGCCAGGCGTCCAGCAGGCGGGGCGGGCCGACGGGCATGGCCGAGCGGAGGACCAGCCCGACCGGCGCGATGACCGCATGCACGGCCACGAGCATGATGCTGACGGCGCGCTGCCAGCTCGCCGTGCGCGGACGGGCGAGAAGCTGCGCGATGAGCCCAAAGGCGCCGAGTCCGACGAAGCCCAAGAGCCGATCGGCCGGAAACGTCGCACAGACGGGGACGAGCGCGAGCAGCATGCCGAGCGTCCAGAAACGCGCCATACGATCCGCACGGACGAGGCCGCGGAGCACCACCGCCAGCACGATGACGCCGCACACGGCAACCGCCGAGTACGTACCCAGCCCGCCGTACTCAGCGGTCAGCACGTACGCGTCCGACGGAGGGAGCGCCCATTGGCCCAAGAGCAGGATGGGAGCCCGCTGCAGCAAGGCCACGAGAAATCGCACCGGTTCGGTCAGCGGATCGACGTAGAGCCCGATGCCGTCGACCCCGGCGCCGGCGAGGTGCCAGGCGATCCGCCAGGCGACGACCACGCCGAAGTAGGGGACCAGCGTGAGGGCTCGGCGCAATCGGCTGCCCGAGTCCAGCACCCACGCGTAGGCGACCAGGTAGGCGAGGGTGCCGACGCCGAATTCGCCCGCGAGCAGGGCGGCCGCGAAGGCGAGCGGGCCGAGCAGTGCCCTCGCGGCGCCAAGCATGCCGGCGCTCACTTGCGGCGAGCTTGGGCATGGCACCCGACTGCGGCGCCGGCGGTGGTGGGCGATGATGGCCGCAACGCCAAAGACCGAAGCGACGAGCGCGTTGCGGTTGGCGAGGAAGCCGACGGGCATGCCGCGCGCGTCGTCGATGGCATAGAGCAGGGCGGCGAGGCCGGCGACCCAGGTGACGCCGAGCAGGCGGCGGTAGAACACGACGACGGTCGCGACGAGCACGGCGAACCAGGCCACGTTCTGGGCATGCATCAGGGCCGCGTGGTGCGGCCAGAGCCAGTAGTCGAGTTGATGGGTCAGCACGGTCAGCAGGCGCCAGAAGACGGCGTGGACCTGCCGGTAGGTCCACCATGGCCAGAGACCGAGGTCCATGAGCGCCGCCGTTTGTTCCGGGTTGCCGTCGGCGAAAACGAAGAACTTGGAGGGGCCCACCTCGATCTGCGGGAGCTTGGGCGAGCCGACGAGGCGGAGCCGCTGCACGTGGTCGTCGGCGACCCAGCCGACCCCAAGCGACGGAAGCGTCAGCAGCGCAGCGAGTACGGCCAGCGCGAGGGGGAGGCGGCGGGAGCAAAGGAAACGTCGG
>JBGPAW010000009.1:0-25277 GCA_041480905.1 Phycisphaerae bacterium | reverse complement strand
TCACCCAGAAAGGGCATGCCCTCATGTCCGCGATCCTGACGATTCACCACGACAACTACCCGCAAGCCCTGCTCGACTCGGCCGCTTGAAACTGCATCACATGCGCGCAAAACGCATAGAAGTTCCGCCGTAAGATTCTAGACCACTCAACAGGACAGGTTCAAAAGAAGGCGTCGCCTCGTCTGCGACGCTATCCATCCGGCAGAATCGTGCGTCGCACGTCGCCAGTTTGCCTGTCGATGCACACAACCCCTTGAACGAGATTGAAGTGCAGCCCTGTTCGATCTTTTAGGCTAGACTCCACGCCAGGGGTTGCGCTGAAAAGCGAGTGTGGACAGAACAAGACCATGAAGCTGTGCATGCTTTTGTGGAATGGGAATGACACGTATTCTCGATTGATGGTGCGTCGCACACCGCGCACGAAGTCCCTCAGGCCGCCTGCGTCGAGGATTCGTTCGGGGACGACAGCCACAGCCACAAGCCCCCGGCCTCCGAATAAACCGTTGAGCGCTGTGAAGCGCTTGTTGATAATCGCGACGATACCGGTATCCGATGCGAAGTCGGCGCGAAACTCCTCGAAGCCCAACGGCATCAGCGCGGGCCTGAGCTGGTCTACGGCCCTTTGCCAATCCATGTCACCTCTCCATGGAGCGCCAGAGCGATGGACCGCATGTGTTCCCGACTCACCCTTCATAACCATTCTTCCAAACAACCCGCAAGCTGCATTTCGCTCACGCTCCAATGATTGCGCTGGTCGTTTCGCACCTCGTCCCGGTCTCGCCGCGCCAGTTGTCCCAGCGGAACATGTAGCGGAACTGCTTCCCGCCTTTGCTGGAGGACGCGGAACTCAGCGCCGCGCGGGCTGATGGGCCTCGTACCGGGCGATCTCCTCTTTGAGCTGGTTGATCAGCCGCCCCAGCGATCTTAGCGTCAACTGACGGACGAGCGGATTCTCCGTCGGCCGATGCAGAGTTGATTCGTACTGGTCCTCGAGCATACGCAGTTTGGCCCGCGTGTTTTCCGGTTCATCTGCGGTCTGCAGGCTCATCCCACCACCTCTACCATACCCTTGGGTGTTCCGCGACGGTCGGTGGCGAAAAACGCCGCGACGAGCCGATCGAACCCGGACTGATCAACCAACTCGATCTCATGGAGTCGTTCGCCCTCGGTGAATATCCCCTTCAGGCGAACCCGTCCTCCGGCAGCGACTCGATGTACGCCTCGATCGCCTCCTTGACGTGGCGAAGGGCCTGCCGGCGCGTCCGTCCTTGCGAAACACAGCCGGGCAAAGTTGGGACCGTGGACCTGAGGGTAGACCGGACCGGCGGGGGTTTCCGTGGGTGGCTCGCTTTTTTAAAAAAGGGCTTGACAAACCTGTTTAAGAGAGCATACTTTAATAGGGGCACGCGGTGAGCGGTTTTCAGCGGTCTACTGTACACCCGCGGTAGGTTCATCCCCCCTCCGGCCCGACTACCTACCGCGGGGTCTTTTTTGCGCCCGGTGGCGTACGGAGCGCCCGGCGGCGTTCACGCATCGTCCGCGGTCGGGAATAGCTCGATGAGTTTGCGGTTCAAATCCTCGTCGAGGCGGATGGCGAGCGCGCCCAAGTTCTCCCTCAACTGTTTCAAGCTGGCGGCTCCCAGGACGACGCTGGAGACGCCCTCCTGAGCCTCCACCCAGGCCAGGGCCAACTGGGCCCGCGAGCAGCCCAGAGCGTCGGCGAAAACTTTGAACCGGCGGACCCGTTCCAGGTTTTTTTCCGTCAACCGGTCCTTGCGCAGCCATTCTTCCTGGGCCATCCGTGAGTCCTTGGGTATGCCGCGGTCGTACTTGCCGGTCAGGACGCCCATCGCCAGCGGGCTCCACACGACCAGGCCCATGCCGTGTTCCCGAGCCACCGGCCGGACCTCGCTCTCGAATTTCGCTCGGGCGATGAGGCTGTACTGCGGCTGCTCCACCTGGGGGCGATAGAGGTTCCCTTGGGCACAGATGCCGTGCAACTCCCGAAGCTGAGCCCCGCTCCACTCGCTGGTGCCCCAGTAGAGGACTTTGCCCTGGTGCACCAAATCGTCCATGGCCCGGGCGGTCTCCTCGAGCGGCGTGTGCTCGTCGAAACGGTGGCAGAAGTAGAGGTCCAGGTAGTCCGTACCGATCCGCCGCAGGCTTCTGTGGACCGACTCGAAGATGTGCTTGCGCGACAGCCCGCGGTCGTTTACGTCGTCGCTCATGGGAAAGAAAACTTTGCTGGAAATGACCAGCTCGTGCCGCGGGAAGTCGGCCAGAACCTTGCCCATCACCTTCTCAGCTTTGCCGGAAGCGTAGGCGTCGGCGATGTCGAAGAAGTTGACGCCGGCCTCGAAGGCGGTGGTCAGGATCGCCCGGACCTCCTTGAGGTCTTTAACGCTGCCGCCGTAGGTCAGCCAGCCGCCCAGGCCGAAGACACTCACTCTCGTCCCGCAGCGCCCCAACGCACGATACTGCATTTCCGGCGTTTGCATGTCCAGCTCCAGATTCTGTGCTCACTCCGAAGTATAGGCGACGGTGGGCGGTTTATAAAGTGCCCCTGTACCGTGGGTCGGTTTCGCCAAGCCGAGACCACGGATGGTGCGACGCGAGTAAACCGGCGGAACAGGAGACGCAGGGGTATGCTTCCGGGTATAACAATGGGGAAGTCGAACCGGGTGCTCTAAGGAAGAAGACCGATGTTACGAAAAGGTCGCGTGCCTCTGCGGCTGGGGACGTTCTGTGTGCTCGTGGTGCTGGGGAACGGGACGGCGCTGCCGGCCTGGGCCGACCCCCCCGAAGCCAAAGAGGAGAAGCCGGACTTTCCCAAGCTCGAGGAAGTCGTCAAAGACCACGTGGAGAGCAAGGGGTTCCTCCCCCTGTACTACAACGAGAAGGACGACCACCTGCTCGCGGTTATCCCCAAGAAGATGGTCGGCAAGAACTTCCTGATGGCCACCAGCATCGCCGCCGGGCCGGATTACGCCGGCTGGCAGTGGGGGCATCGCGTGGTCCAGTGGCGGGAGATCGGCAAGAAGCTGGTGCTTGTCGAGCCGGACCTGCGTTACAAGTCGGGCGGGGACAGCGAGGTGGCCGACGTCATCCGACGGACCTATCGCGACCGGATCGTGCTCTCCACGCCGATCGTGACCAAACGCGGCGAGGACCCGGTCATCGACCTGGACAAGGTTTTCAAGAGCGACGTGTTCGGGCTGGCCCAGGTCTTCGGCGGCAAGATGGACGCCGGGCTCAGCCGATGGACCGAACGCAAGGTCTTCGTTCAGAACGTGGAGTTGTCGCTCGACGCGGCGATGATGCAGGAGCACGGCGGCACGCTGGTCGAGGTGCACTACAGCCTGTCCGAACTCTCGGAAAGCGACTATAAGCCGCGCGTCGCCGACGACCGCATCGGCTACTTCCTCACCGCCAAGAAAGATTGGGCCAGGCCCCACGAGGACAAGACCCTCTTCGACCGGTACATCCACCGCTGGCGGTTGCGGAAGGCCGAGCCCGACAGGGAGGTCTCCGACGTCCAGCCCGACGATCAGATCGTCTTCTACATCGAGAAGACCGTGCCGGTGCGTTATCGCCGTTACGTGCGCGAGGGCATTCTGGGGTGGAACAAGGCCTTCGAGAAGGCCGGCTTGCGCAACGCCATCGCCGTGCGCCAGCAGAGCGACCAGCAGTTCGCCGATTACGATCCCGAGGACGTGCGTTACAACTTCTTTCGCTGGATCGTGAGCGGGCGGTCGTTTGCCATGGGGCCGTCGCGGGCCAATCCGCTGACCGGACAAATCCTGGACGCCGACATCATCATGGACGACTCCATGGTGCGGGTGTGGATGGCCCGGTACGCCCAGCAGTCCGCCAAAGGTCCCGCGGCCGAGTACGACCCGCAACTGGAGGAGTTCCTCTCCCGCAATCCCCAGTGGCGCTTCATCCCCCTGGAGGAGCGCCTCCTGCCCGAAAGCACGTCCTACGCGGGCGTGGATCAGTCCTGGGAGCCCGAGCTGCTCAAGAAGCTCGCCCAGATGAACCCGAACATCTGCACCTATGCCAGCGGTAAGGCCCATGAGTTGGCGTTCGGCTGCGCCGTGCTGGAGGCGGCCGGCGCCGGCGACCGCCGCGAAGAGTTCATCGGGCAGATGATCCGCGAGGTGGTCACCCACGAGGTGGGGCACACCCTGGGACTGCGGCACAACTTCAAGGCCAGCAGTTGGCTGCCCCTCGAGGAGATCATGCGCAACACCGACGCCGACAAACCCACCTGCGCCTCGGTCATGGACTACACGCCGGCCATGTTCGCCGTGGACGCCAAGAACCAGGCCAACTTCATCGGCACCTCGATCGGACCCTACGACGAGTGGGCCATCGAGTACGGGTACCGCGTCCCCGACAAGGGGCAAAACGAGCAGGAGATGCTCAAGACCATCGCCGCCCGGGCGGCCCAGGCCGGTCTGGACTACGCCACCGACGAGGACGCCGGCGCTCTGGGACCGGACCCCCTGGTGAACCTCTACGACAACGGCGACGACCCCATCAAGTTCGCCAAACAACGCATGGAGATGGTCCAGGCGCTGCAAAAGAACATCACCGACTGGGCGGTGAAAGACGGCGAGAGCTACACCGAGCTGCGCAAACAGTTCGATCAGTTGCTGTTCGAGTTCGGGCGATGTGCCCGATTCGCGGCTCGGCTGGTCGGCGGGCAATACGTCCACCGTGACCACAAGGGCGATCCCGACGCCCGCCCACCGTTCGTCATGGTCCCGGCAGCGCGGCAGCGCGAGGCCCTGGACTTTGTGATCGACCACGTGCTCTCTGACCGGGCCTTCACCTTCGATCCGGGACTGCTCAACAAGCTGGCTCCCGGACGATGGAGGCATTGGGACTCCGACACCTACGACAGCACGCTGGAGTACCCCGTGCACGACCGGATCGCCGCCACGCAATACTGGGTGCTCTTCCACCTGACCAACCCCTTCACCATCAATCGCCTCTATGACGCGGAGTTGAAGGTCCCGGCGGGCGAGGAGGCCGTCACCGTCCCGGAACTGCTCTACCGCACCACCAAGGCGGTGTGGTCCGAGTTGACCGGCAGCCTGGAGGACCGCAAGTTCACCGATCGCGAGCCGTTCATCTCCAGCCTCCGCCGCGGCTTGCAGCGTCAGCACCTGCGCATCATGCTCAACATCCTGCTGTCCGACCCGGGAGCTTCCATGCCGGCCGACGCCCACGCTGTGGTGCGCGCGGCCTTGAAGGGGCTGTCGGCCCAGATCGGAGACGTGCTGGAGCAGGGGACCAAGCTCGATCCTTACACGCACTCGCACCTCGACGAGTGCAAGAGCCGCATCGACAAGGCCCTGGAGGCGGAGTTCAAACTGTAGCGGCCGGTCAACCCTATCGCCATGTCGCCGGTGCTGGCCCGGCGCTTCAAGCTTGCTGGGCGGCGTTGTATAATAGCTGACGCAAGCTGTTCGAAGGGAGCCGATCATGGTATACCGCGGACATGTGAGAAACGGGCGAGTCGAGTTGGACGATCCGGCGGCACTTCCCGAGGGAGCTGAAGTTGAACTGACGGTGGTCCGCCCCGCTCGGGTGGAGTACGCGGATCGCCCCATCGAAGAGATCATCGACGAAATCATGGCCGACGTACCCGTGAGCGAATGGGACAAGCTGCCTCCTGATCTCACCGATCAGATCGACCACTACGTCTACGGGACGCCGAAACAATGACCACGGTGTTCGCTGACACCCAGTACTGGATCGCCAACGCCAACCCGCGTGACCCGTGGCGTCGCGCTGCACGGGCGGCGCGAGCGCGGCTCGGCGATGTCCGAATCGTCACGACTGATGAAGTGCTCGCTGAGGTGCTGACCGGGCTGAGCAAGAGCGGATCCGCGCTGCGGCAGGCGGGCGTCCGGCTCGTGCACGCCATCCTGGAAAGCCCAACGGTGACCGTCGTCTCCCAGTCGCACGAGTCATTCTTGCAGGGACTTGTCCGCTATGAGAAGCGTGCGGACAAACGGTATAGCCTGACCGATTGTTCGTCGATGAATGCCGCGGACGCCCACGGAATCACCGAAGTCCTCACCAACGACCGACACTTCGAGCAGGAAGGCTACAAGGTGCTGATAAGGGCATAAGGGAATGCGGTCACCGTGTCGCAGCGCCGATACGGGTCGGGCCATGATTGGACTTATCCCCGTTTTTCCTTTCGACGGATACCGGCGTGGACCCATTTTGTCGCCTTCCCCCTCTTGACAAGGGCGTCCTTATAATACTATATTAACTTCTCTGGACTCCGGCGCAACCGACGGGGGGCGCGGTAGGTCAGAAGTGGTGGTGGCGGCTCCCGAGGCCAGTACAAGGCGCCAAAGACCGGTGCCTCCCGAGGGGTCCGTGTGTTCGTGGGTATAGTGTCCACGCACTATGAAGGAGGGGTGTCATGCTCCAGAAGCGGTTACTGGCGGTTTTGTTTGTTCTTATCGGACTCGCTCCCACCTATGCCGGCACGATCCACGTCTGCTGGGATGGCAGCGGCAATTACCCCACCATCCAGCAAGGGATCAACGCCGCCGGGACGGGCGACGAGGTCGTGGTCTGCGACGGCACCTACACGGGAGAAGGCAACCGGGATCTCGACTTCGCCCGTAAGGCCATCACGGTCCGTTCGCAGAGCGACAACCCCGCCCTCTGCATCATCGATTGCCAAGGGAGCGGATCGGATCCCCATCGTGCGTTCGACTTCTACCACCACGAGACCGCGACCTCCGTGGTGCGGGGGTTCACGATTCGCAACGGATACGGGGGCTTCGGCGGGGCCATCTCCTGCGACGCCTACAGCAGCCCGACGATCCACAACTGCATCATCACCGGCAACGTGGCCGAGTGGGGCGGGGCCATCGAGTGCAACAACGCTTCCAACCCGATCGTCTCCAACTGCGTCATAACCGGCAACCAGGCCTCCTATGGCGGCGCTATTGATTGCTACGAGAACTGCCACCCGACGATTCGCAATTCCACGATGACCGGGAATGTCGGGGACTATGGCGGCGCCCTGTGCTGCTGGTACGGAAGCAGGCCCACGATTACCAACTGCACGATCGCAGGGAACTACGGCTCCATGGGTGGCGCCCTGTACCTGTACTCGGAGGATTCGAGCGGGCCCACGATCCGCAACTGCATTTTGTGGGGGGACACGCCCCCAGAGATATCCATCTATTCGGGCAACCCGACAGTGACCTACAGCGACGTCGCAGGCAGTTGGACGGGGACGGGTAACATCAACCTCGACCCGCGTTTCGTCAGCGCCGGCAGCGGGGACTACCGCCTTGGTGCCGACTCTCCGTGCATCAACACCGGGGATCCCAGCTTCGTTCCGCAGTCCGGCGAGAAAGACCTTGATGGACACGCGCGCGTCTTGGGTGGGCGGGTGGACATGGGCGCCTACGAGTTCGACATCGGCGACTACAACGGCGACCGCCGCGTTGATCTTATCGACTTCGCCGCCTTCCAGGTCTGCTTCACCGCCACCGACAGCCGATCCTACCCCGCCGGTTGCGAGGCCTTGGATTTCGATTACGACGGCGACGTGGACCTTGTTGACTTCGCCAGGTTCCTTACGGTGTTCGCCGGGCCTGCATCCTGAGTAAGCCGGATCGGCTGCGGTTCATCAACGGTTGGTTCGCCATCGAAGCCCGGGCCAAGGATGGGGTGGCGGACGAGCGCCTGCGTCTGCGGCAAGCGGAATCGAAGCCGCTGCTGGAGGCCCTGCACACCGTGCTGCTGGAGCAGAAAGCCCAGTTGGTGCCCAAGCATCCCCTGGCGCAGGCGATCGGGTACACGCTCAACCAATGGCCCGAGCTGACGCTGTTCACTACGGAGGGGGCCGTGCCGATCCACAACAACCTGGGCGAGCAACAAATGAAGCGGATCGCTCTACTGAGGAAGAATGCCCTCTTCGTGGCGACGCCGCGCGGCGGCGAGGTCGCAGCCATCCTGAGCAGTCTCACCAGCACCTGCCAGCGCCACGGCATCAACCCGCAAACCTATCTCACGCCGTTGCTCACCAACCTGCAGGACACGCCGGTCAGCCAGCTGGATCGGTGGCTGCCCGATCAGTGGAAGAAGACTTGACAGCCCGACCCCACGCCGGAGCCGCCGGCAAACTCCTGACCCCCGACCGAACGAGGCCACCCCACTCTACCCCTTCACCCTGCGACTCGACCGGGGCGCGGTTCGTCAAGCGGACACAAGAGAGGCGTCGGCGAAAGAGACATCCGTTGGGTATTCGGGTTTCCCACGTATCTCCGAGTAAGGCGCCACTCGCGTTTCTGCCTTCGAAGAGCACGGTCACGCCCCGGGTGCTTTGACTCGTCGGAGAAGCTTGTGGAATCGCGTTCCCGGAGCGGCAGTTGCTCTGCAATGATGCTACAGTCTCGGTAAAATGAAACCACCGTGCAGTCGGAAACATCAGCCTCGGATCACACCTCTGGTCTGTCCCTACGGATAGCGGTCTCGGTCGCTGCGCCCGACGCGGAACTTCAAGCTTATGCGCAGGCATTGGCCGCGGAGCTGAGCCTGCCTCTGGCCGCCCGGGACGCGGAGGGTTTCGACCTGCTCCTGGTCGTCACCCAGCGCGGACTGGAACTGCGGCAAGCCGGCGGGACCGTGAGCGGACCCGTGAAAGTGAACTTCCTCAGCGCGTCCCATTCGCATCGAAAGGCATCCCTTTCACGCCGCCAGCCGATCGCCCTGGCCGTCGGGCTGAAACGCCACCGGCCGACCGTGTGGGACGCGACCGCCGGGCTCGGTCAACGCTGGGTGCGCACCTGACCGTCAATGAGGTAAACGACGCGGGTGGCGCGGGCGGCCACGTCGGCGTCGTGGGTGACCATAATGACGGTCTGCCCCTCGCGATTGAGTTGGTCCAGCACGGCCAGGATTTCGCGGCCGGTGGCGGCGTCGAGGTTGCCGGTGGGTTCGTCGGCGAGCAGCAGCGTGGGGTGATTGACCAGGGCCCGGGCGATGGCGGCGCGCTGGCGTTCGCCGCCGGACAGTTCCTTGGGCCGATGCTTGGCCCGCGGGGAGAGACCCACCTTGTCCATGACGTCGCGGGCGGCGCGGCGGGCGGCCGAACCGCCGGACAACCAGCCCAGGATCGAACTGCCCACCATGCACGGCAGCAGAATGTTCTCGAACACATTCAGCTCCGGCAGCAAATGGTAGAATTGGAAGACGAAACCGACGCTGCGGTTGCGATAGGAGTTGCGCCAGCGGCCGGCTTGGGCCGCGACCTCCTGACCCTCGAACCGCACCGAGCCGCGGTCCGGCGTGTCCACGGCGCCGAGAATGTGCAGCAGGGTGCTCTTGCCCGACCCGCTGGCCCCCATGATGGCGACGAACTCCCCCGCCTCCACCCCCAGGTCGGCGCCGCGCAGGACGCGCAAGGGCGAACGTCCCATCAGGTAGGACTTGTGTACGCCCTTGGCTTCCAGCAGCGGTCTACTCATAGCGCAGCGCTTCCACCGGCCAGACCCGCCCGGCCAGGATCGCGGGAATCAGGGCCCCCAGCATCGAGGCCGCCAGAGCGACGCCGACGATCCACAACACTTCGATCGGGTCCACGGTGTTGGGGATGCGGTCGAACACGTAAACCGTGCGGCTCCAGACTTGCAGGTCGGGATTCAGGCGGGCCAAGGCATCCTGCAATTCGTTAATGTACCGCACGAAAACGACGGCGCTCACCGTTCCCAGAAAAGACCCGACCACGCCCACGGCCAAACCGAACCCAAGGAAGATGCCGGCCACGCCGTGGGACGAGGCCCCCAGGCTCTTGATGGTGCCGATGTCCCGGGTCTTGTGGGAAACGATCATGTAGAAAATGCAGCCGATCAGCACCACCGCCACCAGGCTGATGACGGTGAACAGGATGGTCACCAGGATTTTCTCTTTTTCCACCGCTTCGATGTAGGCGCGCTGGCGCTCCTCCCAGGTTTCCACCCCCACGCCGGACAGCAGGCGCCACTCGCTGCTGTCGGGCGGCACGTTGAGGGCGTTGAAGAACTTGCTCCACAGGGCGACGACGGCCTTCTTGGCCTCGCGGAGGTCCTGCCCCGGCGCGAGCTTGACCAGCACCTGTGAGGCCCGGGCCGGGATGACCGTGCCGTCCTCGCGCGGGGTCTCCTCCATGCTCAAGGCCCGCTGCAGGCGGTCGAAGTCCAGGTAGACGCACATCTTGTCGATGTCGTAGACCTTGGTGCGGGAGCGGTCGGCGTAGCGCATGGCGAGGGGGATGGCCCCCTCGCCACTGACAGTGCCCTTGCGGGTGAGGGGCAGCACGGTGACCACCACCTCGCTGCCCAGCGGCATACCTTCCATGTACTCGCCGTCCGGCTCGCGTTCGCAGATCAAGTCCACCCCGATGATCAACCCCGACATCTCGTCCCCAGCGTAGCCCGGTCCGTTTAGGGCGGGCTCGAACCAGCCCGGTCCGGGGAAGGGGGCGAGGGCGGCGCGTTCAAAGCGGCGGAGCGCCGGGTCGATGGGATGGTCGGCCTGGTAGCGGGCCCAAGCCCGCTCGAACTCCCCGGGCAGCGCCGGCATCTCCTGGGGCGTGAAGCCGAGGAAGGGTTGCCGTTGCGGCCCCAGCGCGGTGGTCCCGGGATAGTACTTGTCGTAGTACAGGCTGGCGTCAAAGGCGTTGATGGCCCGATACTCGTCCAGCCGAATGCCCACCACTTGGATGGGCTTGGTGTAGTCGTTGCGCTTGATCCGCAGGATGCCGTAGTTGTAGATGACCGGGGTGGCGGCGGCCACGGTGTCCGGCAGGTGGACCCGCAGCGTGTCGATGAACTCGCGGTAGTAGGGAAAACCCTGGAGCGTGGCGTTGTCCACGATCAGGTCGCTGAGCAGGCCGCGGGAGTGCTCCTTGACCATCGCCACAAAGCCGCCCATCACGCTGATGACCACGATGACCATGAACACGCAGAGCCACACGCTGACGATGGCAAACAGGGCGATGAGCCGTTTGCGCAGATAGCGGCGGATGAGGAAGAGCTTATACATCGAACAGCGAAAGCAGTTTCTCGCGCATGCGGGCGCATTTTTCAAAGGCTTGGGAAGCTTCCTCCCGACTGGCGGTGCCGTAATCCGCCTGGGCCTTGCCGATCCATTCTCTAACGGTGTCGTTCATAGAGCACCCTGCCCCGGTCGAGCGCCTCACGGATGAGCGGATCGCCCTGAGCGTAACGCCTGGCGGTGTCATCCGGCCGCCGAGCGAGCAGGTCCACGGCGAAGCGCGGATTGATCCGGTTCAGGATTTCGAGCGACTTCCAAAAACCCTTTCCCTCGAACGGCAGAATCACCAGCAAGTCTACGTCCGAATCCGCCGAAGGCGTCCCCTGGGCATGAGAGCCGAAGAGAATGATTCGCTCGGGTTGAAACTCCCGCGCAATCCTATCGGCGAGGTCCCGGATGTCGTTCATGGCCACCATGCGGAGCACCTCTCAACCTGCCGGCTGGGCGAGCGGGCGTTGCAGCGGGAACAAGATCACGTCGCGGATGCTAGGACTATTGGTGAGCACCATGACCAGCCGGTCGATCCCCACCCCCAAACCGCCCGCCGGTGGCATGCCGTATTCCAAGGCCAGAATGAAGTCGTCGTCCATGACCGCCATCGTCTCTTCGCCTTCTCCGGCCAGCTTGCGGGCAAAGTTCTCGTACTGTTTCCGCGGGTCGTTCAGTTCCGTGTAGGCGTTGCCAAGCTCCATTCCGGCGACGAAGGCCTCGAAGCGCAGGGCGACGGATTCGTCCTCGGGATGGCGGCGCGTCAAAGGGCACAGGTCCGCCGGGTAGTCGTATACGAAGGTCGGCTGGATCAAGTGCGGTTCCACGACCGTTTCAAACACCGCGTTGACCACCACCGCATCGGCTTTGCCCTGCGGGTTGATCTCCAACGCTTGCGCCTTGGCCCGGACCGCGGCACCGTCCTTCCGGTCCACGCCGGCGTACTCGCGCAGCAGGTCGGCGTATTCCCGCCGCGGCCACGGGACCGTGAAATCCAGTTCGTGTTCGCGGAATGGACGGACGAAGCCGCCGCCGATCCGCTCGATGGCCGCCGCCACCATCTGCTCGGTCCGCTCCATCATCACGTGGTAGTCGGCGTAGGCCTCGTAGAGTTCCAGCAGGGTAAACTCCGGGTTGTGCAGCGTGCTGATGCCCTCGTTGCGGAAGTTGCGCGAGAACTCGAACACACGCTCGATTCCCCCCACCAGCAGGCGCTTGAGGTACAACTCCGGGCTGATGCGCAGGAACAGGTCTACGTCCAGGGCATTGTGGTGGGTGGTGAACGGGCGGGCGGCGGCGCCTCCGTAGATCGGCTGCAGCACCGGCGTGTCCACCTCGTAGTAGTTCAGACCCAGCAGGTACTCGCGGATGGCCTGGATGATCAGGCTGCGCTGCAAGAAGACCGCGCGGACCTCGGGGCTGGTGAACAGGTCCACGTAACGGTGCCGGTAGCGCAGCTCGACGTCGGTGAGTCCGTGCCATTTCTCCGGCGGCTGCTTAAGGCACTTGCACAGAAAGGTCACCTGGTCGCCCCAGAGGGTCAGCTCGCCGGTCTTGGTGCGGCCCAGGGGGCCGTCCGCCCCGATCACGTCGCCGAGATCGAACTGCTGGATCGCCGCCCACTGGTCCTTCAAGGCCCGCTTGGACAGTCCGAATTGGAGGTCGCCGGTGCCGTCGCGGACGGTGAGGAAGATGAGATTGCCCATCACGCGTTGAAGGACGATGCGGCCGGCCACGCGGGTGCGCCGCTGGTCGAGGATCACGCCGGGGCCGATGTCGAGCGTCTCGGCCTGGGCGCGGACGGCGGCGATGGGCGTAACGCCGTCCAAGCGACCACCGTAGGGATCGATCCCCAGCGCCCGAAGCTGCTCAAGCTTCTTGAGCCGCTCGACTTTGAATTTGTCGTCGGCCATCACCGCAACCCCTACCGCAGTCCGCGGCGGGGCGGATACTAGCATGCTTGCTCTGCAGCAGCAACGAACGCCAAGCGTGATCCGCTGGATCATGTCCGGGCAGTGCTACGCTCGGCCCCGATGGTGCCCCAACCACCGCCGCAAAGCCTGCCCGTGGGCAGCCGGGCGCGCCCGGCTACAATGGCTTGCCGTACGCGGTGATTACGTGCGCGGGCGTCGTCCGTAGGGGCACGTCCTGCGGAGCATCGGCATGGGGACATCCTGGTCGGGGGTCGGCAATCGCTCGGGACTCGTGGACCGGACCCCGGGCGGACGGTGGGCTGACCTGGCCTGCCTGGTCGCCTTGGGCGTGTTTTGGCTGGTCTACGTGACGCCGATCGTCACGCGCGAGAAGCTGCGGGGCGGGGACATCTTCCGCGACGTGGCCTACGCGGTGAACGTTCAGCACGGGCAGGTGTTCACCGACCCGGCCTACAGGGGCTACGCACTGTGGTATCCGCCGCTGAGTCCGGTCGTGATGGCCGGGGTTGGGACGCTCTTCCACATCACCCCGGCCGACGCTTACCGCTGGTCGCAGTTGCTCTTCAATTGGACGATCCCGGCGGGGATGTTCCTGATCATGCGGTGGCACTGGGGCCGGCGGGCGGCGATGGTCGGCACGGTGGCCTTGCTGCTGGCCATGCCCTGGTGGCAAAGCGAGGTGGTGCAGGGGCAACCCTCCGTGCAGGCGGTGACGTGGGCCTGGGTGGCCTTGCTGCTCTACGGCCGCCAGCGCCGGAGCGGCTCGGCCTGGGGGCTGGTAGCCTGCGGCTTATTCCTGGGGCTGACCTTCTGGCACCACCCCGTGATTCCCGCGGTGCTCGCCCTGGCGCTGGTTTTGCAGACGATCTGGGAGTGGTCGCTGCTGCGGTCGCCATCCGCGGAGGCATCCGCCGCCGCAAAACGCCCCTTGAAGCGGAACCTGGCGATCATAGCTCTGACCGGTGTGGCGGCTGCTCCCATTCTCTACGTCATGGCACACGGTCCGGTGTACAACACCATGCCGCGCGAGTTCCTCAATCAAGAGTTGCAGACGGTCGAATTCGCCCTGATGCACGGCAATCCCTGGATCTGGATCACGGGGCTGGTCGGGTTGATGGTCTCCGCGAGGCAAAAGGATTGGGGAGCACAACTGCTCGTTTCCGCGGTGGCGGTGTGTTGTCTGGGGCAGGTTCCCGCTTACCTGCGGCTGTACGGTCCAGCGTGGGTACGGTCGGTCCCGGTCCTGGTTCCGCACGAATTTCAGTGGACCTTTCAGTTGGCCTGGGCGATCTGCGTGGGGGTGGGGACCGACTATGGCCTGCACGCACTCACCCGGCGCTGGGGGTTCCTGCAAACCCACCCGCGCCGCGTTGCGGTGCTCACGCTCTGCGCCTTGGTGGTCACCGGGATGTGGGGGTTGCCCCACGCGGAGCGCAACCTGCATCGCTTTGTCCATCGGTACGCCACCAACTTTCCCGAGGCCGCCGCCTGGATTCGAGAGAACACCGATATCAACGACGTATTCATCTGCGACGTGCGGCTGGCGTTCGCCTGGTTGAACCCGGACACGGGTCGCAAGGTCTGGATCACTTCCCCGGGACACAGCAACCCGCGTGTGGATTGGAAAATGCGCCATCGCGTGCTCCTGGAGCTGACCGAGGCTGCCACCCCTGAGGCGTTTGCGCGGTTGGCTCGCCGTCACGGTATCAAGTACTGCATTCCCTCGCCGGGGTGGTTTCCACGAATCCTGGCCGACCCGCAACTGCGGGAAGTCACGGTGCCGGCCTATCTGCGACCCGTGTACGAAGACGGGAAAGTCGCCATTCTGGAAGTTGTGTCAAGGCGGGACGATCTCGATCAGCTCGAACCGCACCTCGTCCCGGACGTCCCGGATCACGTGCAATAGCCGCCCGCCGGTGACGTCTCCATGTCGCCCGACGATGAGTACCCGCTGATGGGGATGGCTACGGAACTGGGCCTCCAACAATTCCGGCCGCGCGCTGAACGTGAACGGTCCGGCCGACTCGACGTAGTGGAAGCCATTGTCCGGCGGGCGATAGCCTACGGTTTTCTCCCAGGCGTGGAACTGTGCCGGAGCGACGGGCAGATAGGTCAGCACGTAGATATAGGGGTGCAGATTGGCCCACTGCTGCTCGTTCGAAGTGTGCTCCGAGATGAAGATGCGGTCGTAGTCGGTCCAGCGCGTGCGCAGGAAAATGACGGCTTCGCGCAGGTCGGTCTGGAGCAGGTGGGCCATGAACGGCTGCCGCGTGGTCGTCCAATAACGGTGGACCACCCACGTCGCATGGAGCAGGCTCGACGCCAGCAGCACGCCGCTCAGCACGCGGTTGCGTCCCGGTCGACCAGGCCACCGCCCGAGCAGCGCGCTGATGCCGATGGCCGCAATCCATTCGAAAACGCCGATCCCACAAGCCGCCCGATTCCCGTGCGGCGCATCGGGGCAGAGGGCCGAGGGCAGCGGATACAGCAGCAGCCAAGCCAGGGCGACGGCGTAGGCCTGGTTGGCCCGGCGCTGACGCCACGCGTGGATCAGTCCGATCGGCAAGAGCGGCAGCAGGCACCAGTTGACTTGCCCCACGCCCGGCAGGGGGGAGAGGGCGGAACGGTCCCCCTGGGTCAACAGCCATCTCGGTCCGAAATGAGCGAGGTATTGCCGACCGACCCGCCACAACGTCTCGGTCCACGGGAGGCCTTGATGGAACCAGGAGGCGTACCGCGCCCGCCCGCTCACTTGGTCCCAGTGCGTGTACGTCGCGCACAGCAACGGAGTGACGACGAGAAGGAAAGCAGCAAACCCGGCGAGCAAGGCCCACAAGTTAGGGGAGGGGTTCCCGGGACTGCTCAATCCGCCTTTGAGGAATCGGAACCAAGCGTCGCGGTAGATCAGCGCGCCGGCGACGAGCATCACCGGCATGAACAGGCGCATGGACGCGTAAGAGTACAGCGACAAACCGACGACCAGGCCGAATGCTACCATCCATAACGCCCGCAGGCGGGGCGTGCCCACAGACGGACCACACGGTCCGTGCAGCGGCCAACCGGCCTTGGACAACAGCAACAACGCCACGATCAAGAAACCGGGCGTCAGGGCGCTCTCATGCCCGAAACGGCTGATCCGCAAATGCCACGGGGACAGCGCCAGGAACAAGGCCGCCCATAGCGCCGTCCGCCGATCGCCTACCCGGGCGATTAGGGCGTAGAAGCAGGCAATCGTGGCGACACCCCAGATCGCCGCCGGCAAGCGGACGGCCAGGTCGAGATGCTCGGGGCCGAGCAACCCCACGAACGGGACCGTCAGGTATGCGTACAACGCGGGTCGATAATCGCCCCGGCCGAAAGCTTCGAGATGCAGAGGTAAGAACGCGCCCCAGCGGTCCTTCCCGGTTTCGAGCAGGCAATAGGCGTCGTAGCCGTTGCTGGCTTCGTCGGGGAGAAGGGCCGGCGGGGCTGCGGACAGGGCGACCAATCGCAGCGCGGCGGCCGCGACCAACAGCACCCCGAACAGCAACATGCTCATCCGCGGCGGCGCGGCGGTCACCTGCCGGGTGACGGACGCTCTGCTCATGCGGGCAGCATAGCTGTCGAGGATTGCTTTTCAACCGAATTCGGCCCACCTATAATCGCCCGGGAATCGTGGTGAGACCCGTCGCCCAGCCGGTCCGCGGGGAAGACCGTCTGGAAAGTCTGTCCCGCAGTGGGTGCGAGTTGCCCGTGGGTCGCGAAGATTATTACGCCATCCTGGGAGTGAACCGGTCGGCGACGCCCGAGGAGATCAAGCGCGCGTATCGCAAGCTGGCCAAGCAGTATCACCCCGACCGTAACCCGGGCGACAAAACCGCCGAGGGCAAATTCAAGGAAGTCCAGGAGGCTTACGAAGTCCTGAACGATGCCGATAAGCGGCGGGACTACGACCGCTTCGGGCGGGCGGGCGTGGGCCGGTTCCAGGAACATCCCCAAGGGCAGCGGGTCTACACCTGGGGCGGCGGCTCCCAAATCAACCTCGACGACCTGGAAGACCTGTTCACCGCGTTCGGCGGCGGGCAGGGGGAAGCCCCCAGCGTCTTCAGCCCCTTCTTTGGGCGGCGCGGCGGGCGGCCGCGCCCTACCGCCGCGCCGCAACGCGGGGCCGACCTGGAACGGACCGTGACCCTCTCTTTCGAGCAGGCCATCCAGGGGACCACCTTGGACGTGGACCTCGCCGGGCGGTCCGGCGGGAAGCGCGAAACCCTGAGCGTCAAAATCCCGCCCGGCGTCGAAGACGGCCAACGCATCCGTCTCCGCGGCCGGGGTTACCCCGGTGAAAACGGCGGTCCCGCGGGCGACCTGCTGCTGAACTGCGCCGTCCGCCCGCACCGCTACTTCGAGCGGCACGGCGCAGACATTCACGTGGAGTTGCCGGTGACCTTGGTCGAGGCGGCCCTGGGCGGCAAGGTGGACGTGCCCACCGTCGATGGCACGATGACCATGACCCTGCCGCCCGGCACCAGCAGCGGAGCGCGACTGCGGCTGCGGGGCAAGGGGGCTCCGCGCGGCCCATCCGGGCAACGCGGGGACCAGATCGTGATCGTTCGCGTGGTCGTGCCCAAGAACCTCACCCCCGAGCAGAAACTTCTGTTCGAGTCGCTGGCTAAGACCATCCCCGAAAACCCGCGGAAGGACTGGTGAAATAGACCCGCGGGGGTGAAATCTTGAGCCACGAAGACCCCAAGCAGAATTGAGCACGGAGAATGAGAAATGATGAATGGAGAATGAAGAAGATCACGCTCGTACTCGATCTTCTATACTCCGTGCTCCGTTCTCAATCCTGCGTTTTTCATCATCCCTTCGTGTCTTGGTGTCTTCGTGGCAGGTGAAAGAGTGATGGTAGCGCGAGTTCTCGTGGCGATGGTGGCGCCAGCCCGACCGGCCGATGCGGGTGGGGCCGCTCGGGAGGCGCTGCAGCAAACCGAGCGGCTCTACGCCGCCTTGTTCTACGGGGTGGTCCTGCTGGTGATTCTGGCGTTTGGTTTGTGGGCGCTGGTGCGCATGAGCCGCCGCTATCAGGAGCACCTGCGGCACCGGTCGGCGAAGCCGACGCCGGTCCCGGACGTCTGGAGCATGCACCGGCCGCCGGCCGAACTCGAGGCGGACGAATCGGACGAGGAGCCCGACTATGAGCCGTGAAGGCGGCGTGGCCTTGGTCACCGGAGCGGCCCGGCGGGTCGGGCGGGCGGTTGCCCTGGAGTTGGCGGCCGGCGGCTACGACGTCGCCGTCCACTACCGGCACTCGGCCGAGGCCGCGGCCGAGGTGGTTCGGCAGGTCCAAGCCCGCGGTCGGCGGGCGAGTCTCATCCAGGCCGACCTGGCCCAGGAGGCGTCGTGGGAACGGATCGTCGCCGCGTGCCTGGAGGCGTTGGGCCGGCTGGACGCGCTGGTGAACAACGCGGCGGTGTTCGAGGCAATGCGCTTGGCGGAGTTTGACGCGACCGCGTGGGAGCGCACGCTGCGGATCAACCTGACCGCCGTGGCGGGATTGTGTCACCACGCGGCGGAGCCTCTGCGGGCCGGCGGGCGAGGATGCGTCGTGAACCTCTGCGACATCGCCGCCGATCGACCGTTCCCCGAGTACTTGGCCTATTCGTGCTCGAAGGCGGGCCTGGTCGCCCTGACGCGGGCTTTGGCCGTGGAGTTGGCCCCCGCGGTCCGCGTCAACGGTGTGTCACCGGGGATCGCGGTGTTCCCCGACGATTACGACCCGCCGACCCGGGCGCACTTGACCGCGGAGGTGCCCTTGCAGCGCGCGGGGACGCCGGAGGACGTTGCCCGGGCGGTGCGCTATCTGGTGTGCGACGCCCCCTACGTGACCGGGCAGATTCTCCGCGTGGACGGCGGCCGCAGCGTCCGCTGGTAGCGGATGGCCCATCGCGTCAGCCCAAGCCGGGCGGGCCATGCCCGCCTGGCCCAGATGAGGGTCCTATGCCCGTGAGGCTGCCCCGCAGCTTGCTCCCGGACGCGGTCTTCCTCGTTCTGCTCGGCGCGTTTTGGGTGTACTACGTTACCCCCATCGTCACCCCGGAGCAGCGTCACAGCGGTGACATCTTGCGCGACTTGGCTGCGGCCCTCAACGTGCAGCAAGGGCAGGTCTTTGCCGACCCGGCCTACCGCGGCGAGACCATCTGGTACCCGCCGCTAAGTTCGGTCATCGTCGCCGGCGTATCCGCGTTGCTCCGCATCAGCCCCGCCGACTGCTACGTGTGGTCGCAATTGCTTTTCAACTGGATGGTCCCGGCTGGCTTGTATCTGGTGGTGCGTTCGGCCTGGGGGCGGCGCGCGGCGCTGGCCAGCACCGTCGCGCTGCTGTTGGCCGTCCCGTGGTGGCAGACCTCGGTCTGTCGCGGTCAGGCCTCGGTCCACGCCCTGGTTTGGGCTTGGGTCGCCTTGGGCCTCTACGGGCGACAACACCAGCACGATTCACTCGGGTGGGCCGTCGGTTGCGGCCTCTTCCAAGGGTTGAGCTGCTGGCATCATCCCGTGCTTCCGGCGGTGTTGACTCTGGCCTTCGTCGGTCAAGCCGCCTGGGCCGCGCTGGGTCGCAAAGATGGGCTCGACGCGCCGGTTGCCGCGCGGCGACTGCTGGGCCGTGAAGCCTGCATCCTCGGCGTTACTTTATTGGCGGCGGCGCCGATTCTCTATCTCATGCTCCACGGTCCGGTGCTCAATCCCGAACCGCACGAGTATGTGGCTGACGAACTACGCTCAGCCGAGTTTCCACTGATGCGCTACAACCTGTGGATTTGGGCGATGGGGCTGATCGGGCTGGTCCGCTCCGCCCGCGGTCGAGACGCGGCCTCACGCCTGCTGATCGTAGGGACCGGAATATGCGCCGTCGCCCAGTTGCCGGGCTACGCGCGGGTTTTCGGGCTGCCCGGCTCGTCGCACCTTCCGGTGGTCGTGCCACACGAATTCCAGATGCTGTTTCAATTAGGGTGGGCGATCGGCGTCGGCGTCGGCATTGACGCGATCTTGGAATGGTGTTCCAGACGCCACGCCTGGACACCACGCGGGCTAAAGCCTGCGGTTCGTGATGGAGTTCTGCTCCTGCTCGCCCTTGTGCTGACCGGGGCGTGGGGAATGTCCGACGTGAAGGTCAATCTGCGGCGGTTTCTGCACCACTATGGGTCTCGGGACCCGGCCTTTCGCGCGGCGGCGGATTGGGTCCGTCGCAACACCGACATCAATGATCTGTTCATGTGCGATGCGGACTTGGCCTTCGCCTGGCTGAGTCCCCAAACTGGGCGGAAAGTGTGGGTCACCGGTCACGGACACGCTAACCCCCGCGTCGATTGGTACGGACGGGTGTGGACGCTCGAGAAGATGAGTGAGCTGACCTCCCCGCAAGCGTTCTGGCGGATGGCCCGCGACCGCGGCGTGGATTACTGCATCCCCTCACCCGGATGGTTGCCGAGAGTGCTCACCGACCCCGAACTTGGACCGATGACCGTGCCGACCCGCCTCGAACCGGTCTTCGTCGCGGGGAAGGTGCACATTCTCAAAGTCGTCGAGCCGGTCGGACTTCCGGCCGGACCCGAAACCAACCGTCCCCTGCCCGACCCGCCGCCCCCATAGTTCCCCGCGGAGGTTGCCCTTTGGGACGATAACCGCTAGCCTGTTGCTCTCGAACAAGACTACCCAGGAGATTGGCCATGCCAAACAGAAGGTTCGTGTGCTCCAAGTGTGGTCGGACCTTTACCATGAAGGCCCATCTGGTCCGGCACCAGAACGCCGGCCATGGGGTGAAGCGGAAGACGGCGAAACGGAAGGTCAAGACCGCGCGGCGGTCCTCCGGGGCCGCCAGACGATTCGGCTTTAGTAGGCTCTCGCTCGACGAGTTGGGCAACCTGTTGCGGGCGGCCCGTGTCGAAGGGCAGCGCCGCATCGCCGAGATCGCAAAGGTCGTACAATAAGGTGGGCCTAGCCCTGCGGACGACTGTGGCGAGCTCCGCTCTTGACGCCGGAAGGTGAACGGCGCGCGCTGGGCGCCGGTTGAGAGGGCGAGGCTCGCCCCACCGGCCTTCGGGGCTGGGTGCCCTCGTGGCCCCGGCCGTCAACCGAACAACGGGTCATGGCAGAACGCGTGGGCCTCTACGGCGGCAGCTTTAACCCCATTCATCATGGGCATCTCATCATCGCGCGCCGTGTGGCCGAGAAGCTGAACCTGGCTCGCGTGATCTTCCTGCCGTCGGCCACCCCGCCGCACAAGGAAGGCGAGAGCCTGATCGAGCCGTGCCACCGGGCCGAGATGGTCCGTCTGGCCATCGCCGGTGAACCGCTCTTTGACTTTAGCGACTATGACCTGAATCGCACCGGCCCAAGCTACACCCTCGAGACCATCGCCCACTTCAAGCAGACCTTGCCCGCCGAGACGGAACTGTTCTGGATCATCGGGGCCGACTGGTTGATGACGCTGGACACCTGGTACAAAGCCGTCGAGCTGGTGGACGCCTGCACGATCGTCACCGCGGCCCGCCCGGGCTGGGAGCGACCGGACCTGTCCGCCCTGTCGACCAAACTCAACGACGCTCAGATCGCCAAGCTCCGCGAGTACATCCTGGACACGCCGCGGATCGACATCTCGGCCACCGACCTCCGCGCCCGCGTGGCCGCCGGCCAATCCATCCGCTACCTCGTCCCCGAATCCGTGCGGACCTACATCGAGATGTTCCGGCTGTATCGAGACGTGGGCGGCGCGCGTGCGTAGCCGAAGAGCTTCATGCGTCACGTTCGCGGTTCGTCCGCCGCACCCACGCGGGGGTGTTGTCAAGGGCGGGTTTCGACTCTAAGCTACGCACCTATGATTCAATCTGTGCGATTCCACAACTTCAAGGCCATTCGGGACGCCGAGATCGCCCTGGGCGGGCTAACCGTCTTGGTCGGACCGAACGCCTCGGGCAAGACGAGTGTGCTTCAAGGCCTAAAATATCTCTGCGATCTAGCCAGATTGCCTGCCCGTCAGGTATTCGAGGGCCGTCGATCCCCAAAGGTGCTCGTCACCAGTGACGCCACGGGCGAGTTGTCGATTGGGGTCGAGGGGCAATGGGGGGATACACTAAGCAGGGTGTTGCTCCGCGTTGAGGCTCCTGTGGCCTGGTCGTTCTCCTTGGACGGATCCTGGCGAGGGCAGTCGTTTCATTACACTATGCCCCCCGGGCGTGGCGACTGGTTCGCAGACGAAAAACGGAAACTTATTGTGCGTCCGGAGAGTCTTGCATTCAGCCAGGACCTGTCCTCGGCCCTCCTTCTTCGCTTGGACCCTGCGCAACTGGCCGAGCCTACGTCTGCTGAGAGTCCCCGAACTCAGATACAAGAAGACGGGCTTGGACTGGCTGGCGTGGTGGCGGAAATGGCGGTGACCTCACCAAGGGCACTGCGGGAGTTGCAGGAGGCCGTGCGTGCCGTTGTCCCCGTCGTCGACGAGATTCGATTAGTTAGGGTGGCTGTGCCTGCCTCCGAGCTTGAGAAGGTCGACATAGACAAGAAAACGTACTACAGGCAGGTTACTCGTTCAGTGTCAGGCTTCGAACTCGTAGCCGATATGGTTGGCGCACCGGGAGTCCCGGCGCATGCCTTGAGCGGCGGAACTCTGATCACCATCGGTCTCCTCACCGTTCTCACAGGTCCGAGGCGGCCGAACCTGGTGCTCCTGGATGATGTGGAAACAAGTCTCCATCCTAAGGCATTGGGAGACTTGGTTGCCCAGCTTCGCAGCATTTTGGACCGTTTTCCGGACATGCAGATCGTTGCTACAAGCCATTCGCCCTACATGCTCGATCATCTCAAACCCGAGGAGGTGCGCGTGTCCACGCTCAATGCGGAAGGTCATGCCTTGTTCGGTCGGCTGAGCGACCACCCTGAATTCGACAAGTGGAAGGACGTGATGAAGCCCGGCGAGTTCTGGAGTACTTTTGGGGAGAAGTGGGTAGACAAGGAGGCGCGCCAGCCGAATGCCTGACGACAGCGTGCTCTCCTTCACCGTAGTTGCCGAAGCGTCGATCGACCAGCAGACGGCCTGCGAGTTGGCAGACCGAGTCTTCTGTGACGGGCTGGAATGGCTTGAGTCCGCAATGCTCCCTAACCTCCGCCGGTGGCAGGGTGCCGATGGTAACGCTTCCTTTATCCCGTGGGCACAAGTAAAGCCTCTGGCGCGCGGGAAGGGCATCGTCGCGCACGGACATTTCGACGGCAAACCGGGCGCGCCTGATGCCCGCGTGGCGCGACTGGCCCTTCTCGTCTTGTATTCCGCAACGCCTCCGCCACTCGCCGTGCTACTGATCCGCGACACGGATAATCAGCCAGAACGACGTACCGGTCTTGAGCAGGCCAGGAACCTGATGAAGGATAAGCTCGTCGTCGTGCTGGGAGTGGCTCATCCAAAGCGCGAGTGCTGGGTGCTGGCGGGATTCGAACCGCGGGATGAAGCCGAGAAGCAACGGCTCGAGTTCATGCGAAGCGAATTGGGGTTCGACCCGTGCCGGGAGGCGGAAATGCTGACGGCCCGACACGACAGCAATAAGAGAAGCGCCAAACGACTCCTTCGCGAGCTCACCGGAGCCAACTTCGGACGCGAACGCGCTTGCTGGACCGAGACCGACCTTCCGATTCTGCGGGACCGGGGGGCAGAGACCGGTCTCACCTCCTATCTAGCCGAAGTCAGAGAGAGGTTGACACCCTTGCTCACCGGCCGATGCGGGAACCGCTGAGCCGCTCTCGAAGAGCCGTCGATCCGGTGCCTCGTACCGCACGCTGTATAGAGGTTCATGCTGCTTGCTCATAGAGCACTCTCCCCTCCGTTCGGGCCGCGAAGTAGATGTTCCCGGGGGTGTCGCACCAATAGCGGAACCGCTCCTCGCTGACCACGAGAAGGTCCACTGGCAAACGCAACGGGCTCAGCACGCAGTTGAGGCGTACCATCTCGGAGACGCGATCGGTCACGGCGGTCATAACCACCAGAAGATCAACGTCGCTATCGAGGTGGGCGTCGCCGCGGGCATGCGGGCCGAACAGAATGATCCGCGACGGAGAGGCTGCCTCCCGCAGCAGCTCGATAGCTCCTGCGATCTTTGCGTCATCGAGCATGACGTAGCTCCGCTTCACCAATCGGACTGGACAACCAGTGTATTCCGTCCCTCCGGCGAAGCAAGCCGCCGCGGCGATCAACGAATTACGCATGAGCCACCCACCAGAGGTCTTCGCCACGCCCTGCCGGCGGCCCGCTCAGTTGCGCCACGCCAGAAACGTATTGTTGCGGTTGAGCTGATAATCGACGATGGCGACCCGCCCCTTCACCCGGCGGGCCACGTAATCCGCCCGGGCGGCGTCGGTCGAAAGGACTTCCGGCGCCAGCGTGAAACGCTCCGGCGCGGCGGGTTGCCGGTTGAGCAGCTCCGGTTCGGCACAGCGGGCGATCGTGCAGGCGATCTCTTCTTTCACACCGCGGTTGTTCCATCCAAAGTTGCGCACATTCTCCACCCGCCCCCTCTCGGCCACCCAGCGCGCAAACGCCTTTTGTGTCCCCAACCCCCGACTCGAGTCGATCCGATCCGTGTACGCGTACGCCACGGCGAGTCTGGGTACGAACAAGGCGCCCACCAGAAGCGGAACCGCCAAGTTGAGCTTGGATTTCACCAGACCGGTGATCGCGCGGTCCAGCAAGGCGTAGCCCACGAACGGGGCCGGCAAGACGAACAGGATATAGTTGGGATAAACCGGTTTCCGCCCGAGGAGGACGACCGCGAACACCACGATCGGGCACAGCAGGAACACGAACGTGAGCGGGTCGCACTCGCGCGGCTTAAGGCGCCTGATCGTCCGCCCCAGCAAAACACACCAAGTCAACGCTATGACACCCGCCAGAAATTGACTCACTATATTATCTAACCGATACAACCCCGCCAACCGGCCCAGTTTATCTAACGCCGGGTCCCATGACCGCCAGTATTCCCGCAGGTCCTCAGCCAACGTTTCCGGGACCGGCGCCCAATAACCTTGTTTCACGTGAAACAGAATATTGCTGGAGGTCATCATGAAGTGGTACCACACCGACCGCAAAGGGTTAGTCATCGACCAGGGGTACTGCTGCACGTCACTGGCGACGCGCCGCGTGTTCTCGAAGTGGTTGCCCAACTCGTGGGCCAAGTACGGAGTGTAAAGTATCAGCGTAGCCAAAAGCCCCAGCGCGAAGCAGCCGGTGTTGATCCTAGTCCGATAAACCAGCAC
>JBGPAW010000008.1:0-25436 GCA_041480905.1 Phycisphaerae bacterium | reverse complement strand
TGCCCTCTTGCCTTGTTGCCCTGTTGTCCTTCCTCCGGGCAAACTTGTTTCACGTGAAACACCCTTCGCAGTGGCACTTGAAACATCGTGCAAATCCTATTGCTGGGGGTTTTATCCGTCGTATTCTCGGACGCTGGCGACGGCGGGCTGGGGGCGGTTTGCCAGGCGGGACCGGGAAAAGTACCATCCGCCGCCGAAAGAGGTCGAGCTGAGGAAAGGAGGTCGCCGGTGAGAACCAGCGTCCGAAAAGCAGCCGGATGGCGCGGCAAAGTGGTGATGATTCCGGCCTTTGCCGGTTCAACGACGCCGGCGGGGCTGCCGGGCGGCGCGGTTCCGGAGGAGTTGGGGCAAGCGTCCGTCGTCGTTAACGCGACCAAATCGCCGATGGCCGTGGTCATGTCCGCGGGGAAGTCGGCGGAATTCAACCTGGAGAAAATGCGTTGCGTCGGCGGAGCCATCAGCAAGTGGATGCGAGCCTGGAAGGTGGACCGCGTGGGCGTCGACCTTCGCCAGGAGAAGGCGTTCGGGAGCAGTGAAGCCATCGGGGCGTTGTGTGAGGGCCTGAACTTGGGCGCTTTCACCTTCGACCGCCATCGCCAGACCAACAAGACGCGTGGGAGGCAAGAGGCGGAGGTGCTGGTGGACCGGCTGAGCGCCGAGTCCATACGGTCGGCGCGGCGGGCGGGAGTCGTCTCTGCGGCGGTCAACCTGAGCCGCGAGTTGGCCCATGAACCGCCCAACCTGATCAACCCGGTGACGCTCGTGACCCGCGTGCGGGCCGTGGCGCGACGGGCGGGCCTGAAGTGTACCGTGCTCGACGAAAAGCGCCTCGCCGCCCTGAAGATGGGCGGATTGCTCTCGGTGGGGAAAGGCAGTGCCACGCCGCCGCGGCTGATCGTGCTGGAGCATCGCGGTCGGAGGGCGGAGAAACCGGTGGTCGTGGTGGGCAAGACGATCACGTTCGACACCGGGGGTTACTCGCTCAAGCCGAGGGACAACATCACGGGGATGAAGTACGACAAGTGCGGGGGCATGCAGGTGCTGGGGTTGATGCAGGCGGTCGCCGCGCTCAAGTACCCACGTCGGGTGGTGGGCATCCTGGCGGCGGCGGAGAACATGATTTCGGCCCAGGCCTATCGGCCCGATGACATTATCCGCACCATGTCCGGCAAGACGGTGCAGATCGTCAGTGCGGATGCCGAAGGGCGGATGGTGCTGTGCGACGCGCTGACCTATGCGCAGAAGACCTACGCACCACGCTGTCTCATCGACGTGGCGACGTTGACCGGTGGGGTGCTGGTGGCGTTAGGGCGTCATGCCGCGGGAGTTTTCGCCAACGACGAGAAGTTGCAGGAGGCCCTGATCGAAGCCGGCCGCCGGACGCACGAGCGGCTTTGGCCGCTGCCGATGTGGGACGATTACTTCACGCTCATCAAAGGCGAGGACAGCGATCTGAAGAACTCCGGGGGGCGGGACGCCCAGGCGGTCTGCGGAGCGGTTTTCCTGAAGCAGTTCGTGGACGCCAAGGTGCCGTGGGCCCACCTGGACATCGCCGGCGTAGCGGACATCGAAAATGACGGGCCTTATTGCCCCAAGGGCGCCACGGGTTTCGGGGTGCGCCTGCTGCTCGATTGGCTGGAGCACCTGTGAACGAGCTGAAACTGCGCGTTTAAGGCGCCCCGCTGCCTGGCCCAGCGTGACGTAGGACGGCCGCGATCGCGCTCACGTCAGCTAATCCGCAAGTTTGCGCAATAGGTTTTCGTAGCGACCGACTGCGAACTCGAGGGTGCAATCCACCAAGGTACGCGGCGGTAGCGCACGGACGTGGTGGGAGCAAGACGTGGTATTCGTGCCCTCCTCGGTGGACACGAATCCTCCGTAATAGCCCAGATGACCGACGTAGTTTGAGGACACCAAGGCTGGGTCCCCTGCGAGGGATTGAATACTCGTGCCAATCAAGTGAGGCTCCATCCAAGCAACGATTGAACGTGTTCTAACCGAAGCCGCGTCGAATCCTTGTCAATCTTCCCGAGTATACCAACCCCAGATAGAGGTATCAACGGGGACCTGATTGGATCCATCGGCGGAAATCGAACGGTCGCGACTTTCACGAGCCCTCAGCCCAGAGTATCCTGCCCCAAGGCAAAGTGGAGTGGCAACACGACGAGATCGTCGAGATGAATGAAGTGTGGTTTGCGGTATTGGGCGTGGTGGTCGGTGCGGGGATCGTGCTGGCCGTGGTGCTGCTGCGCCGGCGGCCGGCGGCGGAGGTGGCGCGGGAACTGCTCGCATCGGCGCAGCAAGAAAAGCTGGAGGACCTCGATCGGGTCATCGCGCAACTGCGTGACGCTTTCGGGGCTCTGTCGCGTGAGGCCCTCACCGTTAACAGCGAGGAGTTTCTCAAGCTCGCGCGGACGCGATTGGAGCAGGAGACCGCCAAAGGCGAGCAATCCCTGGAGGGCAAGAAGAAGCTAATCGACGCGACGCTGGAGACCATCCGGGCCAAGATGGCGGAGGTCGGCACGGCGCTCCAGACGGTCGAAAAGGAGCGGCGCGAAGCGCACGGCCGGCTGGACACCCAGATACAGCACGTCGCCCAGGCCGCCTCCGGTCTCCAGGAAACCACGAATCGTCTGCGGCAGGCACTATCCGGATCCCAGGCGCGCGGGCAGTGGGGCGAGCGGATGGCCGAGGACGTGCTCCGCTTGGCCGGCATGGTGGAGCACATCAATTACAGCAAGCAGACCCAGGTGGAAGACGGCAGCCGGCCGGACTTCACCTTCAATCTGCCGCACGACCTCTGCGTGAACATGGACGTGAAGTTTCCGCTGGCCAATTACCTCAAGCTGCTCGAAGCGACCGACGACCTGAGCCGCGAGGCGAGCAAGAAGGATTTTCTGGCCGACGTGCGCAACCGCGTCAAGGAGGTGGTCAAGCGCGGGTACATCAACCCCGCGGGCGGGACCGTGGATTACGTTCTGGTGTTCATCCCCAACGAGCAGGTCTACGGGTTCATCCATCAAAACGACCCCGATTTGCTCGACGACGCCATGCAGATGAAGGTGATCCTCTGTTCGCCGTTGACGCTCTACGCTATTCTGGCCGTTATCCGCAAGAGCGTGGACAATTTCCATTTCCAAAAGGCCTCCAGCGAGATTCTGGAACTGCTGGAAGATTTCCGCAAACAATGGGGCGCCTACGTGGACTTGGCTGAGAAGATTGGCAAGCGGCTCCACGAGGTGGTCGAGGATTACGAGAAGCTGACCACGACGCGGACGCGGCAGCTCGAACGCCAGATGGACAAGATCGAAGACCTCCGTCAGCAACGGCTGCCGGGCCTGGAGGAGCCCCGCTAGACCAACCAGCGAACGCAGCTTACGACCCAGATCAGGGAGAGCACGCCCACCACGATGCCCAGCGACACCCTGGTCCTGATCGGCAGTAGGGACGATGTAGGGTCCGCGCACGCGGACCTTCTTCGGGTGGGGTACGCGAGCGTGCACCCGACGCGGCTCCGCAAAAACGGCAGAAGTCAAGCTGAGCGCGTGTGTGAGAAGCGGCCACTTGCTCCTGGAGCGTCACCATTGACGTGACGTGTTCCTGTCCGAGCGGCGACCACGAGGGAGCGGTTCGGCAGACCAACAGGCCAAGCCGCTCCGGCAGCCGACGTTAGGTCTACGCCGCGGCGCCATGCCTTTCGCCCTCCGGTACTCCACCGGTCTCAGGTCCGCTTCCGTGGGTTCGCGAAAAAACGCGCCTTGGGTTGATGATGCATCCGCCGCGTCCTACAGTATGATAGCGAGGCAATTTTCGTCGAATCCGGACCCGAGAGCGAAGCGTATCCGAATGGATGGATACCCCATCGTGCGGAGCGAGCGACGTCGCCTCGCGTGGAGGAGTGGGAAGATGTTTCGACGAATGATCTGCGCCGTAGTGGGTGGTCTCCTGGGGATATCCCTGTGGACGCTGCCCGCCTGCCACGCTCCTGAGTCGGCGCCGCGTATGATCCTCACCGGGACGAGGGCCCCCGGCCCGGACAGGAGGATGGTGGCCCATCGCAACATCAAGGGTCATTGGTACCACGTGATGACCTCTGACTAGCGCTCCGCCAACGCTCAACTTGCGGGTTCGACCGGGAGCGCGAGGCTTCTGCCGAGCCGAAGCCATCGAGAGGCGCTGGTGCTGCGGCTCGCCGGGAGGCTCGCCCTCCAGCGCGAACGCTACCGGCGGAATCCGCATTGGCGGAGCACTACCGGCGAGAAAAGACAAAAAGGGCATCAGTCCCCGAAGGACCAGCCGAGAGACATCCCGCCGTAGAGCTGGTCCTCGATCGTGCCGTTGTCCGCGTGGTTGCCCAAGGCGTCGTTGAAGTACAAGAAGCCCGAGAGGGTCACCGCTCCCAGCCGTTCAGGCCAATGCAGCACGGCGCTCAAGTCATAGCTGACGGTCAAGCTGTACTGGATGTAGGCGAGTTGTGTGGTGCCCGCCCGCCCGGTGTCCAGGATCGGATCGAGGTAGCGATGGTCGAGCGCGAAGACCACCGCCGGTGTCACGGTGAGGTGCTCCAGCAAAGCGAAGTCGTGGCTCAGGCCGAACTCCATCCAGGAGCCGCCGTCGGCTTGGTCCACGTCCTGGGCGAAGAAAAACGAAGGCCTCAGCACCCCGTCCTCGTTGTCGGGGAGAAGCCACTTCCACACCCAGGCGTCGTTGTGCTCCAGGCAGAACCACCACTCCGAGGTGTTGCCGCTTTTGGCGTTGGGCAAGGTGTAGAAACTGTAGCCCAACTTGAACGTAGTGGCGAGAGGCTTGACCTCATAGGCGTAGCTCAGCAGGTAGTCCACCTCTTGAAGGTTCTGCCCGCCGTGTTCGGGATCGAGGCTCTTCTGTGCCGCGTACCACTCGAAGAACGTCCCGAAAGTGAATTTCCCATACGTGCCCGGAGCCTGTCCGAAAAGCACCCCGAGGTCCACCGAAAGGTCCTCGGTCATCTGGTGGTTGGGCTTTTCGCGCCCTTCGGTCTTGTATTCCGAGTAGTTGACCCCGCGGAAGATGTAGTCGGAGTACAGATAGTAGGTGAGGTCCAAGCTGAACGGCGACGCGGGCAGCTCTTTCTCCGGGGCGGTGGTCTCCGTCTTCCCGCTCAGATTCTCGGCTTCGTCGTGTCGCAGCGAAAAGGACATGGACGCCGCGTGGTTCGGTTTGTCGGTCGCCTCCTGGGCCTCAACCGTATCGCCACAGATGGCAAGACCAAAGACCGCGATCAGCCAACCTGCGCGGTGGGGAGACTTTCCCACCATCATGTACCTCCGGCTCACCTTAACAGTCCCTGCTGCGAACTGCCGGCCAGGCGGCGGCGATCTTCCCAGCACGTTTGATCTTCATGTGCGAAATCTCCTCTCTCGCGGAAGGTATATCGGACGTGGGTAGGGCCTCTTGACAGAAAAAACGCTCCGTCCCCCTCGCACGCCCCTGAAAAACAGGGCTAATCCTGGAGACGGGCTGAGATCCACTGAGGTGAAGGCTAGAACTGGGCGTGGAAGCGAGCGGGCGCGGATTACAATGGTCCGGTGAAGCCCGCCTGGAAGACCTGGTAATCGTCCAGGTCCACGTCGGTGTCGTGATCGTCGTCGAAGACGAACCGACACAATTCACTGGGCACGGCAAAGCCCGGATCCTGCCAGGCCCCACTGATGCAGAGGGCGAAGCCGCCGAAATCAGGCAAATCGACGTCGCCGTCATTATCCCAATCGCCGCGGACGGCCCGGATGCCGAAACGTCGGGCGCAATCCACGGCGGTGGTATCGCACAAGAAAATATCGAGGGCGTCGATGTTGTCCTCGACGCTCAGACCTAAATCCGCGGCCGGGGCAAACACGATGGGCGGTCCGGTCGGCGGAGGCTGGCCGGCCACCACGAGGAAGACATCCGCCGGGCTGGCCTGGAGCAACTGCAGAGTCAGGGAGTACCGCGCCAGCGTGAGGAACACACGATCCGGCGGATCGAACACCCCATTGGTGTTGAGATCGAAGACGATGAGGCCGTCGATGTCGTCGTACTGCGGGTCGAGTCCCAGATCCGCCGCGGCGGCGTAAAGCGATTCACTTCCGTCCCCGGAGACGTACGGATCGATGTCCATGAAGATGTCGGCGGGGCTGCTCCCGGGAAGGCAGCAATCCAGCGAGAACGACCCCTCTCCCGCGGAATAATACAAGGGCGGTACGTTGTGGAGTTGCCGCCCTGTTCCTCCGGAACCGTTCGTGCTGGCCCCGTTCGTGGAAAGGCCGGTCACGGCATCGACGTTGTCCTGAGGGGCGCCGTAGGCCTGGTCTCGGGCGCTGGTCGGCGGGTTGGCCTGGAAGTCCCTGCCGCCCTCGTCGAAGTTGTTGATCACCAGGGTGTTGTTCGCCAAGCTCCTGCCGCCAGGTGCGAGGATGATCCCGTTGGTGTTGAACAAGGTGGTGGACATGTACAGGTCGCCGGCGGCCTGTCCGCGCGCTGACTGGTCGGCGACGTTGAAGGGCACGCCCTCCGCCACCAGGTCCCCATCGGGGAGGGCGCCGCCCGGACCGGTGCGATCCACGGAGAACAACAGGACGAATGGTAAGGTACTCACGATGCCCGCATTTGCGGTGGATATGGCGTCCAGATCATCGTTCAGTCGGCCTAGGCCCAGGCCCGTCCCCGGGATTATCGCCACCGGAGTGGTATCATCGACGCCCAAAATGGAATCCGCCCCCACCACGTCACTGCCCGGCGATTCCCGATCGAACGAGTAAGCGGGGATGGGGAAGGTTTCCAGAGGCGGCGAGGCCCACCCGGAGGCAGGTAAGAGTAACCACAGTGGAACACACCGCCAGAACGGCGATGCTCTCCATACCCCTGTTCTGTTGCGTCGGTTGAGGTTCATGTGCTTCGCTCCCACTTGAGCACGCATTATAACATGTCGCCCGGCGGTTTTCACGCCTAATCTGCGCGGGAATTCCCCGACGCCTCCGGAGCGGCCGAATGGATCCACGGCGGCCATTCGGGATCATCGGTCAGTTTCTTCCGCAGTATTTGGGCGTGGAACGTGTAGCGTTTCTCTTCATCGAAAGACCGGTAGGCTTCCTGAAAATCCCGCAGAGCGCCCGCCCGATCCCCGGCGGCGAGCTTGATCGACGCGGCGTGGAAGTAGGCTTCACCGGCCAGTCGCGGCGGATCGGCGACTTGCCCGGCTTGTTCGAGCAGCGCTTCAAACGGCGTGCGTCCCGCCGCGTAGCCGTAGAGCGCCGCCATCCAGTCCGCTGACTGCGGGGCGGTCAGCCCGACCGAGGAATCGACGGTATCCGCTCGTACGTCCAGCAGATGCCCAGCCTCCTCGGGCCGCCCCACGAGACGGAGGGACGTGGCCGACCAGAGGACCGCGATAGCGCCGCCCGCCGGCGTGCCCTCCGCCGACTCGGCGAGCCCCCGGGCCAGGGCCAAGGCCTCGTCCATTCTCCCCGCCTCCGCGAGGACCAGCATGGGATAAACGTGGCTGTAAAACATACTCCCAGGATCGAACCGCTCGTGGAGCGTCCGCAGGTCCGCCAGTGCAGCATCGAGCTGGTTCGTCCAGTAGTACAAACGCCAGCGATAATGATACCCCTCCCACTGATCGCCGGGCTTGGCGGCGCGTTCGATGGCCGCGGTGCGGGCCACGAGAGCCTCGGGGAAGTTCCCCATGCTCTCGTGGCATTCGGCCTCGGCGGTCAGCGAGGCGTCGCTCCCAGGCTTGGCTAATTCTTGTCCGCGGCGGGCCCACTTGAGGGCCTCGGCGTAGTGGTAGTCCGCGTTTTCCGGGCGCGTGCCCTCGCTGCCGGCGTAAATCTCCGCCGCCAAGCGATGGGCGATCGACAGCAAATAACACGGATACTCTCCATACACTTGGTACTTGATAAGTTCGAGCAGGGCGCTCTCCGCTTCGTCAAAGGTGTCAATCCGTCGCGTGCGGTACATCAACTGATTGCGGGCCCGCGCCAGGTGCAGGGTGGCCTGCGGGAAAAACTCCTTCTGTTGCGCTCGGACTTGCCGGGCCTGGTCATAAGATTCGATGGCCCGCTGGGGATGGTCAAACTGACTGGCCAGACCGCGGAAAAAGCATTCCGCCGCCGTCCGGGCGCCGCCCATCCCTTCCGCGCGCTGAAAGCATTCCCGGGAGGAGTCGTATTGGCCGTCGCGCCAGTAGGCCCAGGCCAGCAGGTACAACGGCTCGACGTTCTGCGGATCGAGGGCGCACAACCGTTCGAGCCGCGCCACCGGCTGCCGCGTATCGGACGCGGACATGTCGGCCAGCGTCCGCACCAACTCGAGGCGTGGCGGGTCGCCGCCCAGGCGCTCGGCCCGCGTCAGATCGCCGGCCACGCGCTCCGCGTCGTGATAGTTCTGGTAAACCAGTTGGGCGTACGCGTTGTCGATCAGGCGCGCTGCTTCACTGCGGCGCGAAGCGATGACGCTGGCGGCCAGCGTCGTGGCGGCGACCACCGCCAGAGCGACCGCCACGATGGCCGTGGAGGCGGCCTTGTGTCGCCGCGACCATTTGAGCGCCTTGGCGATCGGACCCGTCCGGCGCGTCAGGATCGGGCGGTCCTCCGCGAACCGAAGCAGGTCTTCCGCCAACGCCGCCGCCGTGGGATAGCGCCGGGCCGGCTCCTTCTCCATCGCCCGCAAGCAAATCGTTTCCAGGTCGAGCGGGATGCGCCCGTCCAGGCGCCGGGGGCGTTGCGCTTCCGCCGTGCAGATGCGATGGATGACCTGTTCGCGCGTGGGGCCCTCGAAGGGCCTTTGCAAGGTGAGCAACTCGTAAAGGGTCACCCCCAGCGAGTAGATGTCCGTGCGCTGGTCAATGCCCTCTTGCCGGCCTTCCACCTGCTCCGGCGACATGTAGGACGGCGTGCCCATCATCTCGCCGCTCTGGGTCAGGTGCGGCTCGTCGCGCAGATGGGCCAGGCCGAAATCGGTGATGTGCAGCCGATGGTCCTGTCCGAGCAGCAGGTTGTGCGGCTTGATGTCACGATGGATCACGTCGCAGCGATGGGCGTGGTCGAGTCCGTCGGCCACCTCGGAAAGGAGCCGGGCGATGCGTCGATAATCCTGCCGCGCCCGGCGCAGGGAGGTCACGGTGAGGCGTGGTGTCTCCGCGCCGACGCCGGCGGTTCGGCCGCCGCCCGAGCGCCGCTCCCATCCGGTGGGTGGGGTCACCGGTCTGGGGGTCAGACTGGCGACACTCGAGTCGCAGCGCATGGCGCTGTCCAGGCTCTCCCCTTCGATCAGCTCCATCGCATAGTAGAACTTGCCGTCCTGCTCGCCTTGGGCATAGATGGGCACGATGTTGGTGTGGTGCAGCCGGGCGGCGGCCTGGCTTTCCCGGCGGAACCGGGCCACCGCCGCGCGATTCCGCCGCGCGGACGAGGGCAGGACCTTCAAGGCCACCTCTCGATCCAGGGACACCTGCCGCGCACGATACACGATCCCCATGCCACCCCGCCCCAACTCGTCGAGCAGCTCGAAGTCGCCCAGACGGCTGCCGATCCCTCCACCTTCCGATATCGCCGCGACACCCATTCCGCCCCGCCCCGCGAAGAGCGGGTTCGCCGCGTCTTCCGGGCGCAAGGCGTCATACGCCCCCGACCCGAACGCTTCCCGCAAGTCGGCGGTCAATTGCGCCAGGGCGACATCAGCCGCATCGAGGTCCTCCGCCTCGCCCCCGGTCACTGGGCGACCACAGGACGGGCACACCACCATCTCGGCGGACTCAGCCACCGTCACACCTCGGGCACAACTTGGACAGATCAGTTCCATCTTCTGCCGCCGTGCGCCTCCCCACCCGCCTTCCCCAAGACTCCTCGGTACCGATCCACACCCTGTCCACCGCTAAGATAGACAGGAAACCCGCGTCTTTTGACGCCCCGTCGCGGCCTTAGTCCGTAGCGATGTTCTCGGACCTCGCCGAACGGCGGGAGCTCACACGTCTTCATGGGGGTCGAGGGTCTCCAGCTTCTCCTTCACCCGCTTAAGGATTCGGGACTTGGCCTGGTACACGCTGGCCGTGCTGATTCCTAACTGGGCGGCGGCTTCCCCCACCGGCTGGCCCACCAGCACGTGCAGGCGAAACGCCTCGAGGGTCACGGGCTCGACCTCCGTAGTGATGGCCCGCAACGCCCAGCGCAGCCGGTGCAGGCGCCACTCGTGCTCCCAGCGGTCATCTTGGTCGGCTTCCTTCGCGGTGGCCAACTGATCGAACACCTTCGGGTCGAGGATCTCGCCTTGCCGGGCTTGCTTTTGGGCTTTGCGCGACATGGCATGGACCACCGCCGTACGCAGATAGGTGCGGAATCGGCCCTTGCTCACGTCGTACTCAAAGCCCTCCATGGCCTTGAACAGGTACATTTCGACCTCCTGCACGATGTCTTCGGCATCGACGGCGGCTGCCCCGCGGGCCCGGGCATAGCGGTAGAGCAACTCCCCGTAGCGCTCATGGAACTCCTGCCAACTGAGTTCGTCGGTCCGGTTCCGCAGCCGCAGCAGGAGGGTGGGACGGGTTGAATCTGGATCGGGCATACCGGCGTCTATTTTCGCTCGCCGGCGAACGAATCACAAGCGTGATGCTGTGAAGTGAAGAGCGAATCAAGTTTCACGTTAATCACAGATGTCCTACAGCATGCGTAGGTCAAACGAGGCCCCCAACGCCGAAAAAAACAAGAAAGCGCTTGTCAAAAGCGAAGAGACTCGCTCTAATAGTCTATAAAGGGGGGTATTTGCGGGCGGGAGGGGGCGAGGGTCGGAACTCGTCTATTACAGCCGTGGTCGGTGCCGGATGTGAGCGCGTGGTTCTGGGCATTGCGCCTGGCTTTGCGGGCGGGGGTGCCGGTGGGAAATCCGCGTAAGAGATGACCGAAGTGACCGCCGCCGTTTGTTGGCGGCGGTAGGGGGATGATATTCTTTTTCAGAGGAAGGTAGATTAAGGAGATGGCGAGAATGACGAATACGATGCGATATCTTGCGGTCGGGACCGTACTACTGGCCGTGGCAGGCGCTGCCCACGCCACGATCTGTATCGTTCCCGATGACGGCAGCGGCACGGCGGGCCTGCCGCCGAACTGTACCACGGGCTATCTCAGCCCCGACGACGTACACAAGATCCTCAGCGGATTGCCACCCGGAACCACGATCGAGGTCGGCGCAGAGCACTTTGAGTTCTTCGTTCAGACTCAGGGCCCAGGTGGTTCCTTGGGTGGCGAATTCGAGCAGTTCAGCTCGTTTCTGCAATTGCAACTGACCGGAACCGGATCGCTGGCCGGTTGGACCCGGACGATTGGGATGCCCGCGCAATGCGAGACCCACATCGCCCCCCGCATCCGCTGGGACCCGGTGCAGGACTTCGACACCCTGATGTTCACGCTCCAGGGCCAGATCACCGGCGATCCGGATTTCGACCTGCTCCGGATCACTGCTGGAAACGGCTTGGGCATGCCCAGCCCCGGGCACACCACCCTGACCCAGCAGCCCGGCGGGAACTGGGCCGTGGATAGCTTCTTCGACATCTTCTATCGGATCGACTTTGTGGGCGCGCCCGGCGGACCGCTGGCGGGCATGAGCGGCAGCACCACCGCGACCATCCGCATGCGGATCGGCGACCCGGCCTGCGGACCCGACCCCACCGGCGACCATTGCTTACCGGTGGCCTGCCCCGATCCCAACGATCGGTGCGTACCGCACTGCGTGAACTACAACCCGGCGACACAAAACACCACGGTCATTGATTGCCAGTGTCGCCTCCCGACCGAGTGCCAGGCGGACATCGTCACGCCCGGGGCGGGGTTGCGGAACGATCCGTGCGTCGTCCCGGACAACGGCGGTGGCACGATCCAGCTCCCGCCGCAAGGGTGCGAGTACCTCAGCCCGGATCAGGTCCACAAGATCATCGACGGCCTCCCGCCCGGGACGACCATCGAGTTCGCGCCCATTCACAAGAACTTCATCTGCGATCAAGGCGGGACGCACGGCGTTTGCTCGTTTATCCCGCCGCCGGGGTTGTGTGAGGATCCCACTCTAACGCAGGACTGCTTCGATTCCACACTGGCCCTGGAGCTGAACGGGACGGGGACTCTGCTCGGGTTCCACCGCAACATGACCTTCCCGGTGTCGTGCGAAGTCCATTCTATGCCGCGGACTCCGGGCCAGCCGGTGCAGAGCTTTGACACAGACATGTTCCGGCTCCAAGGCCAGATCGTCGGCGATCCGGACTTCGACCTGCTGCGTATCACGGGGGGGAGCGATTTCGGTATGCCCAGCCCGGGTCACACCACCTTGACGCGGCAGGCGGTGGGGGGCCCATGGGCAGTAGACAGCTTCTTTGACATCACCTACCGGATCGACTTCATCGGCGCTGCTGGCGGCCCCTTGGCCGGCAGGAGCGGCAGCACCACCGCCACGATCCGCATGCAGACGGGCTTCGCGGCGCCGCCGACCTGTGTAGGCGGATGCCCGACGGGAATGGTCTGCAACGAGACGATCATCACTCAGCCCGATGGTTCGTACAACCTGTGCTGCGACTGCGCGACCGAGCCGCCGGCGGCGTGCTGCTTCTTAGACGGAACCTGCCAGAATCTGCCTCCGTCTCAGTGCCAGGGAACCCCGCAAGCTCCGGGCTCGGTCTGCCTGGGCGACGCCAACGGTGACGGCATCGACGACGCCTGCGACTGCGACCCCATGCCCAACGGCACTTGCGGCGGCCTGTGTGCCGACCCAACGGTCGATGCGTGCCTGGCGCGGTGTATCCGGTTCGATCCGGCGACGGGGCAGAGTACGGCGATCGACTGCAACTGCCAGAGCCCCAACGAATGCCATGTGGGCTTGGGCATCGCGGGGGCGGGTAAGGACTTGCGGACCAACCCCTGCGACGTGATCGACAACGGTGGCGGCACGATCACCCTGCCGCCGGCCGGGTGCGACTACCTCAGCCCGGACGACGTACACCGGATTATCGACGGCCTGCCGCCGCCCCCTCCAACCACGACGATCGAGTTGGCGGCCATCCACAAGGACTTCATCTGCCGCCAGTCGGGTGAGCCGGGGGTCTGCTCGTTCCTCCCGGACATCGATTGCGAGCAGCCAGGCGGCACCCTGGGCGGCCAGGAGGAGTGCTCGGAGTCCAACCTGCAACTGAACTTGACGGGCACCGGAGCGTTGAGCGGCTACAGCCGCGCCCTCACGCTGCCGGCCTCCTTCGAGACCCACGTCGGGCCGCGGACGCCGGGCCAGCCGATCCAGTCGTTCGACACCGACATGTTCCGGCTGTTCGGGGAGATGATTGGCGATCCGGACTTTGACCTGCTCCGCATCGTGGCGGGCACCGACTGGAGTCTGCCCAGCCCGGGCCACACCACGCTGGTACAGCAACCCGGCAACATGTGGGCCGTGGACAGCTTCTTCGACATCACCTACCGGATCGACTTCGTGGGCGCGCCCGGCGGCCCGCTGGCCGGCATGAGCGGCAGCACCACGGCTACGATCCGCATGGCCACGGGCAACTCGCCTCCGCCGTGCATCGGGGGCTGCCCACCGTGCTTCACCTGTGTGGAACAGCGGACCATTAACCCCGACGGGACCCTCAACATCTGCTGCTTGTGCGAACCCGTCAAACCGACCTGGGTGCCACCGGTCGACAGCGTCGGGGCCGTGTGCATCCTGCCGCTCAACAGCGGCGACAGCGAGCCGCGGCTCGGTCGTATCCGCCACTTGATCTTCCACTTCGACTGTCCGCCGAGTGGTATGCCGCTTCTGTTGTGGGACAATAGCTGCCCGCCGCCGCCGACTTTCGTCCCGTACGGCGGGGCCTCGACGATGACCTGCATCCCCGTGGGTAATGATCTGAGCTGCACGTTCGCGCCGCCCCTGGAGGATCGGGCCGCCTACTTGTTTGACCTGAGTCCGGTCACCGGCAATGCGGCGGATCAATTCGTCGTCCGCGGGTTGGCTGGCGACGTGAACAACAGCAAGCTCGTTTCCGGTGCCGACGTCAGCAGTGTCAACGCCAACTGGGGCACCACGAATTGCCGCGCGAATGTGAACGAGGCCGGGAATGTTTCCGGTGCGGACGTCAGCAGTGTCAACGCCAACTGGGGCCACTGCGCTCCGTAGTTCTTGGTCGTTTTGGCCCGCCCGCACCCCGCCTCGCGGGGTGCGGGCGAGGTCTTGCTTCACGTTACGGGCAAGAGAGAGCCCAGATAGCGGGAGGAAGGGCCGGTGAGCTTCTCGGCCCTTCCTCCCGATTCTTTATAGAAGGGCACCGCTCACGAAGCGTAGATGTGGGCCGCGAAGGCTTCGTAGGCCACCAGGAAAATCAGCTCCGCAATCACCCCCGCGCCGAGGATGGTCTCGCGGGTCTGGCCGCCCTGACGCCGCACCGCGATTACGCCGTAGAGATAGGTGCCCCCCAGCACCAGGCACGCGATGATGCACCCGAACATCCAGCGACCCAGACGTCCGCAGTAAACCGAAGTCAGCACCGTCACGGGGACCATCCACAGCAGGACCCGGGCGGCCGACAGCGATCCGCAAAAACGTGACAAAGCTACGTCTCCACGGTCGCGCAACCGGCCGATCGACCCAACCAGCAGGATCGCCCAACGCCCCCACATCGGCGCCAAGATCAACGGGCGGAAGTGCGGACGGGCGTACATCCAATTGAAGTGACTTCTCCAGTCGCCCGGCCCGGGCCAACCGGCAATCCCCTGGGGGATGGCCAGCAGCACCACCAGCTTCAGCACCACCAGGACGACCAGACCGACGACTTCGATGGGGTAGCGGACCGGTCGATCGCCCCCGGCGGCGTCGACCGGGGCGGAGGGGGCCAGCACCCGTCCCAAGGTTCGGGCGGCGCCGAAGTAGGCCAGCGCGCCGCACAATCCCACGTCCAGCAGCCACACCGCGACCGCCGGCATCAGTTGCAGGCCGCGGACCTCGCCGAACTGCCGCCACACCGCACGATAGACCCCGGTGTACGCCAGGCCGATGAGCAGACCCAACCCCACCAGCCAGTGACAGGCTTGTGTCGCTCCGGACTCGGAACACGTCCCCGCTCCCGGGCACGTGAACTGCAAGGCGTGCCGCAGGGAACCGGACCACCGGAGGATTGCGGGCCTCAGCTCTGCCACGATCCGCGACTCGGTCACTTACGCGGCGGGGCGATCTCGAAGATGGACTGCGTCCGCAGGAGCGTCATCTCCTCGGGGAACACATGGTACGCGTGCACGTGGAACTCGCGCTCGCGGGCTTCATAGTCGATGAACGAGAAAGGCTCCAGCCCGTCGCTCTCCCACTCGTCGAACGACTCGAACATGCCGCGGCTCTGCGCGTAATTCCACAGGTCCCGGTGCGACGAGGGGAACAGGTTAGGGGTCATGCGCTCCACCTGCGTGGAGAGGATGTACTTCAGGCCTGTCTCGAAAGAGTGCGCGTAATCGCGCTCGCCGCGGAAGCGGAACGACAGCGCCAGACCGATTTTAGGCAGCATCTCGCACTCGTCGGCGATCAGTTCGGTGAGGCAGTGCCGGCCCACGTACACGGACACCACGTGCGCCAGACCGACGATCCACATCTCCGCATGGTAACGTCTTTGCTGAACGTGTTTTACCTGATGAATCCGGAATAATTCCGGATGCAAGGCACGCTGGTACAAATAGAAATGCAACTCGTCGATGCGTTGCTTGGTTTGACCTAACTCCACGATAACCTCAATTCACGGCAGCAGTTCCGGGAAATCCATACATTCGCCTCCTTAAATTATACAAGGTCCCAACCGGCCTTGCCATCATAAACTTGTGCAGACCGCAGATTTGCCGCAACATCAGGAATTAATACACAACTTGTTGAAAACACGGTAGTTAGAGAAGCGCTCCCCATGTCCTCCGGCTTCCTCCACGGCCTTTTACAGGAATGATACCTTATTCTTTGCTCTCGGCCGACGCCGTGGTATGATCTCGCCCCGATGAGGGTGTCCATCCAATATGCGGCTCGACTTCCAGGCCTCGCCGCGACGGCGACGCTGCTTTGTGGAGTGGTACTCATCGCGGAGACCTGCGGTCCGGTAGTTAAAGTGTCACTTTGGGAGACGACCCTCAAGCGTGCCCATTCGCTCGTCAAGAAGCCCTCGCAACACGGCGACAAGCCGTGTGGGCGCGTCCCCGGCGCCGATCCGGTGCTCACCTTGTGTACCAACAGCGATTGGGACCGGGTGGCACGGGCGCGTCCCGCTATCGAGTTGAAACGGCTTCTATTCCCGGCGGTAATCGGCTTCATTTCGGAAAAACCGCGCGGGCCCAAGCCCGCGGCGCGGCGCAGCGCGGGAGAGTGGGTTTCGCCACGGCCGCCGCAGCCCGCGACCGTCAATCCCAACAGCCGGATCCATGCCCCACCCCGCCCGGACCTCACGGCGTCGGCATGACATTCCGTGGCGCAGCATTGGTTAAGGTCTTGTGGGTTTAGAACCGGGAGCGAGGTTGGCTTCAGGGAGGTCTTTCGATGAAGGAAAAGAATCGGCTCCTGAAATGGGCCGTGGTGATCGTACTGGTCGTGGCGGCGGGCCTGGCCATCTACCCGCCGCAGAATCGACTGAAGGGCGGCATTGACCTGGTCGGAGGCACGAGCCTCCTCTACGAGATCGACACGACGGGGATGCGCTCGGGGGAGACGCGCGATCTGGCCCACCGGGTGATGAGCATCCTCCAGCGACGGGTCGATCCGAACGGACAACTGAATCTGGTCTGGCGTCCGATCGGTAGCACGCGCTTGGAGATCCAGATGCCGCGTCCGCCGAAGGACGTGTTGGCGCGGCGCGAGGCTTACAACGCGGCCTTGGCCAAGGTGAAGGCCAAGAACATCAGCCGCATCGACCTGGAATTGGCGTTGAACGCCTCGGAGGCGGAATGGCAGACCTGGGTTGACGCCCAGACCCGGGAGGTGGCGGAACGGGGACCGAAACTGGAGGCGCTGCGGACCGCCTACGAAGCCTACAAGAGCGCGCAAGCCGACAAGGACCTCGACCTCGCGGTGGAGCAAGAGGCGGCGAAGGCCTACGACGGCGCCTTGGAGGAGGTGGAGCGGACGGTCCTTCCGCTGGGTCGGCTGGAGGATGTGTTGACCTTGCGGGACCCGAGGGAGCGAAAGAAGGAGCTGTCCGTCCTGAGGACCGGCTACCCCTCGTACGCTCCGCTCATCGACGAGGTACTCGGCCAGTACGACATCTGGTCCCGCAACAAGGGGGCGCTGGAAGACCCGTCGGACCTGAAGCGCCGCATCCGTGGGGCGGGGGTTTTGGAGTTCCGCATCCTGGCGGAGCGGGACCCGGCCAATCCCGAATACATCCAGTCCCCCAACCCGGAGCTGCGCAGACCCATCGCGGAATACCTGGAGCAATTGCAGACCCACGGTCCGCGCGCTCAAGCCGGAGCCAAGTACGCGTGGTTCCCGGTCGAGAACGTGGTCTCCTTCATGTTCAACATGCGGGACAAGAACCTCTCCGATTTCGACAAGATCAAGGACGCCCCAGGGACTACCGAGATCATGGAGAAGTACGCGGGCGCCTATTACGTGCTCATGCACACCGACCCGGCGAAAGAATACGGTCTGCTGCACGATCCGGAGACGCCCTGGAAGCTGGTGCGGGCCCTGCCGATTACGGACCCGCAGACGGGTCGTCCGGCGGTCAGCTTTGAGTTGGACGCACGCGGTGGGCGCCTGTTCGGCGAGCTCACCCGCAAGAACAAGGACCACCAACTGGCCATTCTGCTCGACGGGGTGGCCATGTCGCACGCGACGATCATGACCCAGATCAACGAGCGCGGGCAGATCACCGGGGACTTCACCCCCCAGCGCGTTCACGAACTGGTGACGGTGCTGGAAGCCGGCTCACTGCCGGCGCGGCTCAAGGAAACGCCGTTGATGGAGTACACCGTCGGACCGAGCCTGGGCAAGTACAACCGCGATCAGGGCATGCGCGCGGCCATCTACTCCCTGGTGGCGGTGGTCGTCTTCATGGCCATCTACTACTTCGTGGCCGGGGTGGTGGCCGACATCGCCCTGCTGTTGAACCTGCTGTTCACCCTGGCGATCATGGCGTTGCTCCAGGCCACGTTCACGGTTCCCGGTATCGCGGGCATGATCCTGACCGCGGGTATGGCGGTGGATGCCAACGTTCTGATCATGGAGCGTTTCCGGGAAGAGCGGGCCCGGGGCGTCCCGCTGAGAAAGGCGGTGAAGCTGGGCTACGAACGGGCCTTCAGCGCCATTTTCGACGGCAACCTGACCACCCTGATTACCGCCGTGATTCTGGGTTACGTGGGCAGCGAAGAGGTCAAAGGCTTCGCCCTGACGTTGGGCTTCGGTCTGGTCACCAGTATGTTTACGGCTTTGTTCGTGACCCGCCTGATCCTCAACGCGCTGATCGACGCCGGGCTGGTGAAAGACCTGCCCATGTTGCGCCTGATCACCACCCCGCACATCGACTGGCTGCGGCTGCGTTGGGTGTTCTGGCCGGTATCGCTGACGATCATGATTGCCGGCGGAGCGCTTTTCGTGACTGGGACCCTCACGCACAAAGAGGCGCTGTACGACATCGAGTTTCTCGGGGGGACCAGCGTACAGCTCGAACTCAAGCCCGGTATCAACCTGAGCGACGAAGAGGTCCGCCAGCGGATTACTTCCACGCAGGCCGACTCGGCGGCGAGTTGGCTACGCAGTGGGGCCGACCGCTTGGCCGCCGGGACGGTCACGGCGGATCCGGTTCCGGGACGTTTCACCCTCAAGTGCGAAGGTCTGAAGGTCCAGCAGATGGAGGCCATGCTGCGGGCCACTTTTGAGGACAAGCTCGCCCGGGCCGGCGTGACGGGCAAGGAGGAAGAGAGCGGCCCCGGCCGGGCGACCACCGTGGTGATCGACACCAAGCCGGAAGCGGGAATCGCTTTGGCGGGCTTCCAGGCGGCGCTGCGTGAGGGGGCGGAGTATGCCCGCAGAGCCGCCGACAACGTGTCCAACGCCAAGATTCAGACGGTGGCCGCTGTGGGACAAGAGACGACCGCGGGGCTGGCCTATGAACTCGTCACCGTGGAAACGGCCAAAGACCTGGTGCAGGCCGCCGTCATGGCGGTCCTGGAAAAAGAGCTGGCCGTCGAACGCCCCATCCGTTTCGCCGCGGTGACCAACCCTCCCACGAAGATGGAGTACTTTCCCATCGACGTGGGCGTCCGCTATCTGGAAAACATCCCGGAATGGACGAGCGCCGTGGGCGAGGCGGCCCACTTCGACGTGCAACGCTACAAGGGCGGTGTGGCCATGGTGTTCACCGACCTTGATCCCCCGCAAACCTTGGCGGCCCTGGAGAAGCGGATCCGCGAAATCCGCCTGCAACCGGAGTTTGATACGTTCCAGTGGCGCGACTATGAGCTGTTCGGGCTCGGGGCGGGCAAGACGGTCCAGAATGAGGCGGCCTATTCCAAAGTGGCCATGGTGGTCGTCGACCCGACGGTTCCCTATGACGAGGATGCCGCGAAATGGGAAGAGATGCTGGCCAAGCCGGAACTGAACCAGGCTAAGTTGGCCTTAAGGAGTGAGAAATCGCTGCGTAAAGTCGTGCAGTTCGCCCCGACGGTCGCGGCGGCCTCACGGACCAAGGCCACGCAGGCCATCCTATTGTCCCTGGTGGCCATGGCCATCTACATCTGGTTCCGCTTCGGCAACGTGCAGTTCGGATTGGGAGCCATCGTGGCCCTGGTCCACGACGTGGTGGTGCCGTTGGGCTTGATGACCCTGCTGGACGTGCTGGGAGTGGCCGTTTTGCGCATCGACATGGCGGTGATCGCCGCCTTTCTCACCATTACGGGGTACAGCGTGAACGATACCATCGTGATCTTCGACCGCATCCGGGAGAACCGCGGCAAGCTCACCCGCCTCTCGGCCGCGATGATTAACCAAAGTCTCAACGAGACCTTGTCCCGTACCATCCTCACCTCCCTCACCGTGTTCCTCACCGTGTTTCTGATGTTGTTGTTTGGCGGACCGGGGTTGTACGGATTCGCTTTCGCCATGACCATCGGGGTTATCTCGGGAAGTTATAGCACGCTGGCGATCGCGGTGCCGTTGGTATACCGGCCGAAGGTTTTGCACATGATTTCGTACCTGCTGGCGACTCTGTCGCTGTTCGGGCTGGTGGCGCTGTTCGGGCTGCCCGCCATGGCGCTTTTGGTCGTGGGCGCGATCCTGGGAGTTCTGCTCATCGCGGCCATCATGCGGGAGGTGAAGATGGATCGCAGTCGCGTGTCCCCGACGGCTACTTAGGACCGTGAATCTGGACTGGCGACGCCTATGGGGACCGAACCGCGACCGTCAGGGAGCGGAGGACAAGTCCGAGCCGCAACCGTCAGGGAGCGGAGGGCAGTTCCGAGGCCTCCCTCCCTCCCTGACCGTCGGGTTGGGGCACCTTGGGTTTGGGACGGCGATGATGTTGCTTGGAATCCTGTCGGACAGTCACGGACAACACCGCCTCGTCGCGGAAGCCCTGCGACTATTCGACGGCCTCGGTGTGGAGTACGTCATCCATTGCGGGGATGTGGGTAGCACAGCCGTACTCGACTACCTCGTCGGCCGCCCGTGCAGCTTTGTGTGGGGGAACATGGATGCGATGCACCTCGGCCTACGGGGTTATCCAGCCAAGGTGGGTCTGCCGCCGCCGAAACCGCCGCTTCGACTGGAGTTGGGCGGCAAAGTGCTCCTCGTTTTTCACGGACACGAGCGCGGGTTCCATGAGGCCCTCCGCGTAGGTCAAGCGGATTACTTTTTGCACGGGCACACGCACTATGCTCGCGACGAGCGCGTAGGGCGCGTACGGGTCATCAACCCTGGGGCGTTGTATCACGCCGCGCCGAAAAGCGTGGCCACGCTCGACACGGCGGCGGACGACGTCCGGTTCTATGCGACCGATGAGAAGAGCGGCCCGTTCGTGCCGTGGACGCCGGGCAGGAACGCGGATTAGCCTGAGGGGGGTTTGACCGCGTAGTAGAATCCGCGCTCGCGGACCGATCCGGTGGTACGCGGGCGCGCACTGCTACCTTTCTGGGGGACCGGCGTTCCAGCCGCTCAACGACGGACGGGAAAGCCTATCCCACCGGCCCTCTGACTCCTTGGGTTAGAAGCCCTAACTCCGTGGGCGCAAATCGCCCGCGACCGCGCCGAACCCAAGCGAACCCGAAAACAAGCGTTTCCTATCTTGACGCTTATGCTCCCACAGGGAGAGGGGTTAATCCAGCCACAGCTTTTTGTTTTTGATCCGCTCGGGGGCGTACTCCTCGGTGACGAAGCTGAGGGCCTTGCTGCACATGGCCTCGACTTCCATCTTGAAACCGTTCTTGAGCAGCTTGCGGATTTCCTTCTCCCACTGCCGCTTGCCCGCGAACCAGGGGTACTCGAGAATCTGCTTGGCCCGCTTGATGTCGTTGGCGTCCAGGCCGATCTTTACGTCGTCGGTCAACGAGTGCCGGTCATTCAGCGCGATCCGCGCGGAGCCTCGCGTCCTCACCACTCTCGTCCTCCAGGGAAGGTCGGCGGACCCGTACCTGCGCGGGTTCCACAATGACCACGCACCCCGCAAGCCCGCCAAGATCCGTCCCGCGGACGAAGTCCTCGACAAACGCATTCACCGCCAGCGGTCCGAAGCTTCGCGGCCGGAACAGAATAATCCCGGGGTACCGCCCCGGCGGATACTTCCGCAGGTCGCCGAATTCCAGGTCCAGGGTGAGCAGCATCCGCCCCTCGGCCTGAGCTGCCGATGCGACGACCGTGTCGGGGCGCCCGCACAGCCCCTCGTCGGCTGCGGTCCGCGCGTCGTGCCCTGAAGCGGCGAGCGCCGTCTTGAGGTGGCGCGAGAGATTCTCGTCCAGCTTGAGCTTCATGCGCCGATGGCCACTTTCCAAACGTTTTCTCGGGCCAAATCGGCCGCATAGGCCAGCGCCGCACGAATATCCTCAACGGTCAACCCGGGGTAATGATCGATGATCTCCTCCGGCGTCAGACCTTCGGCCAGCCCGTCCAGGATAATGGCGATGTGAATCCGCGTGCCGCGGACACAGGGCTTCCCGCCGCACACGCTGGGATCCACACTGATCCGGCGCAGCAACTCTTCGTGGTTCATGGGGTACCTCCGCCAGAGATTATCGTCGGTCCGTCCTATAGCGTCCACTCGCGCCCTGCTGCCCCGCGGCGACAGCGAGACTAGGTCATATGCGTTCGACCCGCCGTCCGCCAGGAGAAAACCTCTGGACACCCGACTGCCCTCTCGCCCCTGGGAAGAAGGGTCAGTCCAGCCACAGCTTTTTGTTTTTGATCCGCTCGGGGGCGTACTCCTCGGTGACGAAGCTGAGGGCCTTGCTGCACATGGCTTCCACTTCCATCTTGAAGCCGTTCTTGAGCAGCTTGCGGATTTCCTTCTCCCACGGCCGCTTGCCCGCGAACCAGGGGTATTCGAGAATCTGCTTGGCCCGCTTGATGTCGTTGGCGTCCAGGGCGATCTTCACGTCGTCGCTCAATTCATAACGCTCGAAGTCGAAGCTGGAGACGCCGATGTACACCGCATCGGGCACGGCCATCCGCACCGATTCGTAGGCCAGGTTGATCGAGCCCTGCTTGATGACCGAATAGATGTAGTACCCCCACGGGTCGTTATCGAGCAGCACGTACACCGGCAGCTTGAGTTCCTCGTGCATTCGCCGCAGCAGCCGGCGGACGCCGCGCGGCGGCTGGCCCCCGCCGTGGGTCAGGATGCAGCGGTGCTTCTCCCAGAAGCGGTCCTCGACGAAGCGGCGCCACACCGTGTCTTTTTCGACGTGCAGAATGAACTTGGCGTTGCACTTCTTAAACTGGATCACGTGCGGCTCGACGATGCTGGGGATGGCGTAACCGCCGCTGCCCAAGTGCGTAGCGTCGATCGTGTCGCCGCTGTCCACGAAGGTGAGCTCGCCGATGAGGGCCCCGCGGCCGGCGGCGAAAACGTGCAATTCCTCGCGCAGGGCGTCGACGGCCACCTCCAGGTCCTCGAGGACCGGATCCGACTCGCTCTGATCGTCGAAGGTCTTTTCGTTGGTGCCCTTGATGGTGTGTTTGGCCAGGTAGTAGATCTGCCGGATGCTGGCCGTCTTGCCCGCGTCGATCAGGTCTTTCACCTTCGAGCCCACGAGCACGGTCTGCATGAAGCGCTTGGCCTGTCCGTAGTTGAAGAGGTTGCGCACCTGGGTCTTGTCGCCCATCTCGATGTAGCGGGTCCGCTCGTTGAAATTGACGTTGCTCAGCGCCCGGATGGGAATGCTGATGGCCGGGTCCTGCTGCCGCAGGGCCGTCTCCACGATGCCCTTCGCCAGCCGCTCGAGCTTGCCGCCGGCATCCCCTTTACCGTTTTTGCCCGTTCGCTTTGCCGTTCTTCTGGCCATGATTGCCTCTGTCTACAGCAAGTCTTCTGGATCACAGAAACAGGAAGGAAAAGTGCGACGCACCTGCTCAAGCCAGCGCATTCGACTCCCGTCCGGATCAATGGCCGGCTCCCCCGTAACAGTAGCCCACTCAACGTACCAGACCGCTGCAATGAAACTCATATCCTTGGGATTCAAGCCCTCTATAAACACCGTTCCGTCGCGGGCAGCTTGCAGAGCGTCACTCGCAAGGTCCACAAGCTGACTCGCAAGAGACCGATCCGTCGCAAGCGGATGCTCCCAGCGATCGAGCATCAATTGAGCGAGAACTTCAGCTTCAAACAGAGCCGTGAAGCGGAGGCATTCAGCCGCAGTAGATGTCTCACCATCGCCCATGAAATCACCGAGCCTTCCTCTGCTGAGACCCCGAGGTGCTGCTGCCAGCAACATTGAAGAGCGGGCGACGCGACCGGATCAACTCGCGTTCCATGGCCTTTCGGGCGCGGGTGGAAACCGAAGAAGCAAGCACCTGTATTTCGAGGTGCAGGTTCCCCGAACCGTGTTCCCACAACCAGTGAGCTACTCCACGATTGTCTGAGAATGCAAGATGCTTCCTAATCCGACCATTAAGGTTCTCTGTCTCTCCCACATAAAGACAGGTCCTGGGCTCAAAAAAGATGTATAGTCCCTGGGTGGCCGGGATTCGGTCGATTTCCAGGCCGTTGACCTGAAACTGTTCGACTTGAATCGGCCGTAGCGCCTGTCCTAACGGCTCTGGCTGAAGGCGCCGAGCTTTTCGGAGCGCCAAGGCGGCCCAGCGATAACGCAGAGGAGAATAGCCCGGCGCCAGACGCTCCGCGAGACCATCGAATTCCCTGGCGAGATCAGGGTCGCAGATTACTTTATCCAGGGTGAATCCCTCACGCCGCTCCAGAAAACGGATGGCCATTTCGCTTGCAAAAGCGTAGTCGCTCTGATCACGGAATACAGTGCGTTTTGAGTTCAGCCCACGAAGAAGACCACGTTTTCGCAGATTCAAAAGGGATAGATTCGCAACCCGAGCGTGCACCGCCAAACCCAGCCGCCGGCATTCTGCCAGAAAAAGCCCGTTAAGCTCAGGATCAGCCACGACCCGATCCGTTGAGTATCGGTTTCTGACTGCAAGAAATGCCTGCGCGATGATGGAGTTCACGGCTGCTACGCCGACAGCGCCTGAATCTGCACTACGTTGCCTACAGGCCGCAGTTCCGCTAGAATGCGGGACTGTGCGCCCCAACGCTGCTTGCGATCGAGGCGGGGAAGGCTAATGGGTCTCCAACGCACCGCGTGTGCGTCAGGCTCCGACACGTGCAAGGCATGCAACATGTTCTCGACTCCCTTCATCTGCACCGCAATCGTTACCCGAAGGGTACCAGTTTCCCCAAGATAAAGCTTAGTAGCCGGAGTCTCGAGGAGATAGAGTCCAGGTGATTCGGGTATACCGTCGATCTCGCCCGAGCCCCGCGTCGGGCCTTGAAGCTGACGCTTACTGATCCGACCTGCTGGGTGCTGCTGAGCAAGTTTTTTCTTGAGAGCAGCCTTCTTTCGGAGAGTCAGAGCCCCCCATCGGTAGTGAAATGGAGTCCACCCGGGAGCAAAACGATACGCGGTCTGGTCAAACTCGGACGCGAGATTGGGATCGCACAGGATATCATCCAGCGACACCCCTCGCTCTGTCGAAAGGATCTCCCAGGCAATCTCGCTTGCAAACAGGAAACGATCCAACTCGTCCCAGCTCAAGCTGGTCCGCCGCGGCGTGGGTAGGGACGCCAGTTTTCCAGCCTTTCGCAAGCCCAGCAACCGGCGATTCCAATCCCGCGCCTCTCCCGGAACCTCCAGGTCACAGCATGCCCTCTGAAACGCTTCGTTCAGGGTCGGGTCGGCCAGCACACGGTCGATGGCATAACCGTCGCACGCAACGAGATA
>JBGPAW010000007.1:0-25655 GCA_041480905.1 Phycisphaerae bacterium | reverse complement strand
CACCGTGGGATCGGCGGTTATGACGACGCTGGGGCCCAACGGCTCGGCGCGATTGACGGCTCCGGCCTCGCGGCCGACGAACCGTAGCGGCCGTGTTGACCTCCAATGGTCGATGCCTCTCGTCCGCATCTTTGCGGACTCGGCGGGCGTCGTCTCAGCGCCGGCGAGCGCTTGGAGGATAAGCGGCCGTCGCCTAGACTACGGTGCTGCTTCGCAGGGCGTGTGCCCGAGTGGCCAAAGGGGACGGGCTGTAAACCCGTTGGCTTACGCCTTCGGTGGTTCGAATCCACCCGCGCCCAATCCCGCCATAACCGGTGTATCGGAGCTTGTCGCATCCTCTCGCAAGTTGCCGCAATGGGAGAAGATCCGCTGCGCTCGGCCAACCCCCGGATAGCATGTCTGCGGTCCACGACTCCCACGGCTGGCGCCGCCGTGGGCTATCGCCTATCGCCCCATCCGGGGCTCGGCACCCCCGCCGAAACTGTCAGGGACCCTGACGTGGCTGGCGATAGGCATGCACCACACACGGCGGCCTCGTGTTCGAGCAGAAACTGCTTACGCCACAGGCCGCCGCCGTAGCCGCGGAGCTTCCCGTCGCTCTGGATCACGCGATGGCAGGGGATGACGATGGCGATGCCGTTGGCGCCGTTAGCGGCCCCGACGGGGCGCTGGGCGCCGGGTCGGCCGATGGCCTTGGCCAACTCGCCGTAGGACATGGTTTGGCCGTAGGGGATTTCGAGCAGGCGGTCCCACACCCGGCGCTGGAAGGGTGTGCCGCGGACAATGTCCAGCGGGACGGTGAATTCCGTCAGCGTGCCGGAGAAATAGCGGGCCAACTCGTCGGCCATCTGCGCCAGATGCCCGTTGGTGCCCGGCACGAGCGGGCCGACGGATTGATTAAGCTGTTTTAGTTCGGTTGGCAGAGCCGGGCGGTCGGCGAACTCCACCAGGCAGACGCCCTTCTCGGTGGCGCCGAGCCGCAAGAGGCCAATGGGACTTTCGACGGTTTGGGTAACGATGGTTTGCATATCCGTGCTCCTCTTTGGAGTGACGCCGAACTGGCGGCCGAACGCGGACCGGAAGCCGCTGCTCGAGTCGTATCCGCTGGACCAACCGACCGCCAGGGGATCCGCCCCCTGGCGTAACGTACGGAGGGCGACGCCCATGCGCCGGGCCCGTTGATAAGCCTGAAAGGTCAGGCCGAAGTGTTGGCGAAAGTGCCGCCGGGCCCGGGTGGGCTCGAAGCCGAGGGTCTTGAGGTCGGCGTCGCGCAGCTTCCGGTCATCAGTCCTTTCCAGGAGATCGAGGAGCCGGGCGACCCACTTGGGGGTGCGAGCATTGGTCTGCTCGGGCCGACACCGCCGGCAAGGTCGGTAGCCGGCGCGGACGGCGTCGATCAGGGTGGCCCAGTACACGACGTTCGCGGCCCGGGGCGTCTTGGCCGGACAGGACGGGCGACAGAAGATGCCTGTCGTTCGCACGCCGACAAAGAAGATACCGTCGTAGGCGGCGTCGCGATTGAGCCGGGCCCGTTCCATTTCTTTTTTCGGCGGCAGAGTCATAACGGGACTCAGCTTACCGGGGGCCTTCGGGCCGGTCTACCGATTTCTGAGCGCCGAAGTGGAAAAAGGGTGAGAGACGAGAGGGCGGAGCAGGTCAAACACCTGTGGCAGTCGATTCGGAACGGAATGGTTTAACCGGCAGCGGGCAGATTGCGCTGGGCCAAGGCGGCTTTGATGGCGGGTACGGAGGTCAGTTGGGCCCCTTCTCCAGGATCGAAGGAGACGTTGAAAGTTTGTTCCAGGGTCAACAACAGCGTGATGTGCAGCACGCTATCCCAGGTCTCGACGTCGGAAGAGGCGAGTTGCGGGTGGTAACGTTCGGCGGGAATACGGAACACGTCACAGATGATGTCCCGCAGCTTCTCGTCCATAGGCACAGCCGTCAGCGAAAAACGCGACTCTAGCGGAGGGCGATCCAATCGGCAAGCGGAGGTAAAGGCTGCGTCAAATCATATTCGTAGGTCACCTGGTCGTCGGCGGAGCGGGTGATTTCAACGAAGTCGTTCTGAGCCAGAAAATCCCGGCACACCGCGTTCTTGGCGGTCGGGATGAACTCCGCCGCGAGCTTCTCGAAGCCGCTCCGCTGCATCTCCGCCATCACCAAGCGGAGGAACGAGTCTTCCACCCCGCGACCGATGACCCGGCAGCTTAACAGAAAAACGTCCAAGGTACACGTCTGGGGTGCCGGCCCAGGCCGCACGATCGCCAGCGCGATCCGCCCATAGTCACCGAACCGGTCCGCGAGGGAAGCCAAGAAGACGGCCGCCCCCTGCCGGGAGAGCTCCAGGAGACTCGCTTCGGTGTAGCGTTGCGTAGTCAGGTTGAACTGGTTCGTTTTTTGAGTGAGTTGGGCGGCGCGGGCCAGATGCTGCTCCGGCTCAAGGGGCTCAAAAGTCATCTGGATTCCCAGGCCACGCAGGTATCGTTCCAAACTCCCCGCCTCCTCCTGGAATTGCTTGCGGCGGCGTTCCTGGGCGTACATGCGGGTTTTCTCGCGGTCCTCCGGGGTGACGGTCAGCCGGTCGATGATGCCGGAGTCTGGCAGAAGGCTGAGCAGCGCCCACGGTTGCGGCGGGATCGCCAGACAACGCACCTGGGGGAGCTGTTGGCGGACCAGATTGATCTCGAATTCGCTGTCGTCGATGAAGACCAGACTGTCCAGGCCGATGTTCAACTCCTCGGCAAGGGCCCGCATGTTGGTGGCTTTGTCCAGCCAGTTGATGCGGGCCGCGGCGATCTGGTCCAGCTTGAGCACCATGCCGGGATGCTTCTCGAAGACCTGTTTGACGTCGGTTTCATTGTTCTTGCTGTTGATGGCGAGCAAAAAGCCGAGACGGTTCAGCTCATCGAGCTGGCGTTGGAACTGCTGGTAGCACAGCCCGGGGTAGGTCTCCCCCAATTGGATGCCGGCCAGGCCGTCCTCGCCGATGATCCCGCCCCACAGCGTGTTGTCGCAGTCGAGCACCAGGCCCTTGACCGGCGTGGTTTTGTAGAGGACGCACAACTCGGCCAGGCGGCGCGCCAGGGCCGGGATCGCCGCGGCGGTGAACGGTTGCATGGCGGCCAGCATGTCGCGTACGGAATAGAAGCGCTCGGCCCCCATTCGGAAGACCAGGGATTCCAAGTCGCAGATCACCAGGTTGGGCTTTCGGGCGGCCGCCTCCGCCAGTCGCCGGTTGGCTTGGGCGATCGCGTAGCGCCCGCTCGCCGGCGCCTGGGCCTGAAGGTGCGGCGTCAACCCGAACGCGGGCGGTACGAAATTGCACACGATGACCAGCCCCCGAAAGCGGTCCGCGAGATGCTCGATCTGGGAAAAGAAGGCGTCAACGGCGCTCTCGGCCCCGGCGGGTGGGATGAGGTGGAACAGCCCGGGCAAGACGTGCTCCGCCAGCGCCAGGATGATGCAAACATCGTAAGGTTCGGCGTACACGAAGGACCCGTCGTCCCAGATTTCCTGGACGACATTGCCCAGCCGGCCGAGCGAGAGCTTTGCGGCATAGGAGTATTCCGCCAGGTGGGCGACGATCGAGTTCTCCAACACCTCGGCGGTGATCGAGCGCAGCATCGCCACGCGAAGCGGACGCACGCCCTCGGGCAGGGCGTCTGCCGCGAACATCTCCGCCACGGCACGGGCGACCTTGTTGTGGGTGGCGAGCACCTGCTCCGCAGGCGCCGAATGCAGCACCCCAAGCAGCGCCGCCCAGCTCTTTTTCCCCGCACCGTTCATCGGTTCGTCTCTCGGCACGGGAATGGACCGGTGGTTCGGACCGCCTCGGGTTCTAGCGCAACTCCGGCATCGGCTGGCGTGCTCTTCAAACGTGAGTCCAGCTTGGCCGGGCGCCGCCAGCCGTTCTGCCGGGAGCGTCCCGGCCCGACGATGTTCGCAAAGGGCGGGTATTCCCCGATCACTTGGGTGTAGGGATGCACGATGGCGCCCATGCCGATGACAGCGCCCGGCATCACGAGGGAGTCAAAGCCGACCATGGCGTAATCGCCGATGCGCGCGGGCGCCTCGACCGTGCTTTGGAATTCATGCGGAGCGGTGTGCGAGAAGCTGAGCAGTTGCCCGGGGCGCTCCGGGTGCAGCATGGTGTTGGTGGCGCTGTAGACGTGGACCCCAGCCTCAATCGTGACGAAGTCGCCGATCTCGACGCCGCCGCGACCGGCGATGTGACAGCGCGGACCGATGTGGCAGTAGTCACCGATGGAGAGGAAACCGCACTGACCGTAGCGTCCTTCGCCGGCGGCCAAACGCACCATGGTATCCACGTGACAGCAGGACCCGATCTCGATGTTCCGGGCACCCCAGATCTCGATGCCACGTTCGATCAGCGTGTCCTGCCCCAGGTGCCGCAGCTTGGTCTTCCAGTAACACGAGCGGAGGAAAAAGCCCATTCCCCCGCGGCGGACGTAGACGGCGACGAGCTCCAGGATCGCACTCACCACCGGAACCAGGGCGAGAAACATCAAAACGAATTGAGCGATCGCCATGAACATCCGCAGGACCAACGCCGCCGCGCGCCAAGGCAAAGTCTTTCGCGCGGGCAGTTGTGGAACGTAACGGCCTTGTAGGACACGCAGCACGAACTCCTCGCTGAAGACCAACCAGCCTTTCGGGGACGGCGGTTTGGGTGCGATATACCAGTCACTTCGTTCGGGTTCCGCGGGCGCGCCTCCGCGCTCGGCGGCGCTGCTCCTCGCGTGGGCGAGGTGGCGGGGAAGATATCCGGGACGTTTCGATGGTGTGCCGCCGGCCGGTCCGATGCCGGTGATGAAATCAACGCTGTTCCGGGCCGTGGTCTCATCGACACGCGGGTGCAGGGGAAGGTTAACCACTTCCGCGCAGGCTCGGTCCGCCTGGGGACACATGCCGGGGTAATAGCCGTACGCCTCCATCGGAGTTTCAATGGGGTGCAGCGGGCATTCAAACCAGCTTCCCAGTTCCACAAAATTTCGCGCGGCGGTCCTCAGGGCCTTCGGCTTGTCCGCCACCCGCACGGGATAACGCACCAGAACCGGATCGAGGCCCTCGGGAATGCGCGGCATCGGCCAGTAATGGTCCCGCAGCAGGTCATCGTACAATCCGGCCATCTTCCGGCGATGATCCAGGTTGTCCGGCAGCCTCTGTAATTGTCGTAAACCTGTCCGGGCCTGCAGGTCGCTCATGCCTTTGAAGAAGTCCGGCCGCATCTGTGGGGCCAACTCGGCCGGCGAGGAGGAGCCGACCACCAACCCGATCCGGGTGAGAAGCCGATACCCGTTCTGGGCCAGCGCGGTGGTTCGCGGATAGACGACCGTGCGGTAAACCGCGAGTTGGGCGCGGAGCATGTTGACCTCTTTGCGGGTGGGCTTGAGGAGCTCCCGCTCGCAGAGTTCGGCGATCTTGCCGGCCAACTCTTCGTCGTTGACCGTGGCCATACCCCCCAGCCCGGTGGTGTAGGGTTTGTTCCACTGCGAAGAGAAGTAGGCGGCGAGGCCGAAGGTGCCGGTCAGCCTGCTCTTGTACTTGGACCCCAGCGAGAGACAACAGTCCTCGATCAGGGGAAGGCCTTTGCGGTGGGCGATGTCGAGCAGCGCATCCATGTCCGCGGGGTATCCGTAGGTGTGCTGGGCGATGATGAGCTTGGTTCGCGGCGTGATTTTGTCCTCGACCTGATTGGGGTCGAGGTTGTACGTGGCGGGTTCGATATCCACGAAGACGGGTCTGGCGCCGAGATACACGATGGGGTTGACCGCCATCACGCAGGTATAGCCGGGCAGGACGACCTCGTCGCCTTCGCCGATGCCGAGGGCCTTGAGAATCGCATAAGCGGCCACTCGCCCTTTCCAGAAGGCGAAGGCCTGTGGGGCGCCGACGCAGGCGGCGAAAGTACTCTCGTAACTGTCGAGCACGGAAGTGCCCACGGAGGATCGTCTCAAAAGTCGTAAACGTAACGGTTCATTCTGCGGTTTTCGGGCGTCGTGAAGAAGCCCTCCAGCTTCCAGCCCTGCCGCTGATAAAAGGCGTTCACCGCGTCATTCTGCTCAGCGTCGGTGGTGAGCAACGCGCCGGGAAGTCCCGCCGCTTGCACACGGGCCAGGAACTCCTGGGTCAGCAGTTTGCCCACTCCCAGTCCCTGGGCCGCGGGGCTCACCGCGATGGACGCGAGCAAGGCCCGTTCGCCCCCGCCGGTGGGTTCATCTCCACGGTAACGCACTGCCCGAAGTAGCCGGGGGACAATCGCCGGCTTGCGGAGCACGGCCCCGCAGGCCGCTAGACCGAAGCGCCACCAGCGTTTCAAGAGCAGCCGCTTGTAGAAACGGCCCGGCTGCAAGGGGCCGATGACGGCGCCGAGGATTTCCCCGCCGTTTTCCCGCATCGCCACCAAAGCGATCGTGGCTGGGTCGTGACAGTAGGAAAGATACAACTGCCGGAGAAACGCCCGGCCGAGGAACGTCAGAAAGAAATCGGGAAACGCATGCACGTGGAGCTCGACCACGGGAGCGACGTGCCGCTCGTCGAGTTCCCAGACCGTCACCTCAGTGGGTCGCGGTTGATCTGGGCCGGCGTTTTCACTCGCTCCCGGTGGACCACTCATACGCATGGTACCCCCGGACATGACTCGTCACCCCGCCTCAGACCGTACCACTTGCCGGACGGCATCAGGTACGGCGGAAGCCTATCAGAAGCACACGCCACCCACAACCGTTCTCCTGATCCGTGCACGTGGGTCTCATGTCGTTGCTCCACTCCGGCGGCCTTCCAGCACGGCTTCGATGATCTCAATCAGAGGAGCGAACCGAAAACTTCCTAGAAGTCGAACGAGCTTGGATTCCACCGTGCGGCGGTTGCGGCCCTGGTGGGCGAGGTAAAATCTCGCGGGCTTTCCCGCGGCGATGAGTTTCGCTTGCAGCCAGGCCGGTGTCGGTGAGGTGTCAAGCTCGTAGGGGTGCAAGTACACGATGGCCGGACGATCACGCTGCACGCGCCGCATCGCCCAATCCGTATACCAGTATGGGAAGTGTCGCAGATACCCACCGCCGCAGGCGGGCAGGCGTTTCCCCCAGATGGACACGACCGGTAGAGGAGCCTCGATGATGCTCCGGCCATGATCCAGCCTCATCTCGTGAATATCGAGAGGGAATCCCTCCCAACCATATCGTTGACCGCGCCGGAAGGGGAAGATGCTGGAATCGTAGCGCAGACCCAATTCGGCCAGAATATCGAGCGCCCAGCGTGTTTGGGGCGTGATGGAGAACGTCGGAGCGCGGTGCCCCTGGATGCGGGCGCCGGACACATCCTCGAGCACGGCCTTGGCGTCACGGACCTCCTGGCCGAAGCGCTCCGGCGTCAGGCGATGCACTTCGTAATGATGGAAGCCGTGGGCGCCGAGTTCGTGACCGTCGGCGACGATGGCGCGGACGAGTTCGGGGAACGTGGCGGCCACCTCACCGAGCACGAAGAAGGTGGCGCGGACGTTGCGAGTGCGTAAGTGGCCCAGCAGGCGGGTGGTGTTCCTGACGACGGCGTCCGTAGGCGGCCCATCGTCTCCCAACAGGTTACGGGCCACGATGCGGTGGTTGTCCTCCACGTCGATGGTCAAGGCGTGGATCATGGGTTATCCCTGTCCCGGCGATCAGGCGTCCCGCAGATCATGCGGCATCGACCGGCTCAGAGGATGGTTTCCGGGCGGACCGCCGGATGTCCCGGCGGAACCGTTCCTTCCAGAAGCTGGCGTCCATCACCATAGCCACGTTTTCCAACAAATACCCGATGATCGGGCCGGGATCGCGCCAACTGCACAGTTGATAAGCCATGTCTTTGCCCCAAAAATGAAACCAGCTCGGCCAGGTACTAAAGCGTCGCCGGTTGTCGACCCTCACGAACCACAGCAGGTCGCCAGGCAGGAAGCGCAGAAAGCGGTTCTTAGGGTAGTCATTCACCGGTTCCACTGGCTCGCCATGGGCCAGGCGGTACATCATCATCGGGAAATCGATCCCCACCGACAGGCCCATGCGGAAGCTCTCCGGCAATCGGGGGTTGATCTCCATGAGCTTGGCCACGTTGTCACGCGGGTCATCCACGAAATCAAAATCGCACAGTCCCACCCATCCCAGTTTCACGAGCATCTTGTAGGCGTAGTCGAGGATGTCGGGGCGATCGGCGGAGAAGTTGAGGACGCTGCTGCCGCCATCGGGCGGATACATGCGTGTCTTGCCGTAGACAATGCCGCCCAGCAGACGCAGCCGCTCGTCGACCAGCATATCGACTTTGTACTGCATCCTGCCGGGAGGGACGAAGTCCTGTACGAAGCTCTCCCCATGCTCCGCTTCGATTTCCACGAACTTCCGGCGCAGCTCAGCGGCGTCGTGGCACCAGACGATCCCGCGGGCGCCCGACCCTACGGACGGTTTGACCAGCACCGGCCAACTGCGGATTAGTGGCAGGATGTCCTCGATACCGCCCGGATGCTCCCGCGGGTACCAGGTGTCGGGAATGGGGACGCCGGCAGCCACGGCGGCTTTCAAGGTGCTGATCTTGGCATACCCTTTCAGAAAAACGTAATGCTCCGGCAGCAGGAGAAGGGTGTGCCGGCGAATCTCATCCTGGATTTCGCTCACGGCCGCCGTGCCCCAGCCGCCGACCGGGAACAGCATCTCGATCTTGCGGCGCCGCAGAAACGCAAGCAACCATTCCTGAAATTCAGCGGAACGTGAGTGGGTCGAGGGGTAGAGGTGTCGTTCGTGGCAGCGACGGGACATGAAGCCGCTGTTGAAGCGTTTGGGGCTGCCGGCCGCCACGCGCAGTCCGCCGCGAGCCAGCGACTCGATCATGGGCAAGGCGGCCTTGGCCTGCGCTTCCATCACGAAAACGGTGGGACGCCTAGTACTACAACGCCACATTGGCCCGCTCGCCGCGGAGGCTCGCCGGGCGGGAAGCCCGGCGACAAACCGACCAGACTGGGCTGGCCGGTACGACGAGTTCACGCTTCGTTGCGGCCGGGGAACCACGGATAAATTGTCGCCTGTAACCAATTGTCTCTCATGAGGTTATGACAACCGAGCGCAACCATCTAGCGTTGTAGTACTAGGGGCTAGAAGCATCCTCAACGTCGAGGGTCAATGCATGGATCAGGTGTTATCGGAGTCGCCCAAAGTGATGTGCCAGTCCGTTAGTCGGGCCGGATGTCTTGGAAGACCAGGTACACCCGTCATACGGTACACAAAATGGAATCTCTTGCGGCTCAACAGCGGCCCCATACGCCAGTAACCTTCGTCGCGTAAGGCACGCTCGAGCATCGGGCTGGTGGCTTGGCAGGCGATCAATCCGACGTCACGCGAGACCAACTCCCCCTCCGCGCTTCGTAACAGTTGCCGCACAGTCGGGATGCCACCGCGCGCCACAAGGTCGAGAACCATCCCGATCTCAAACCCAGATCGCTCTTGCATCGAAACCACGACCGCACCAACAGGTCGGCTGTCTTGCTGGGCAACGATTGTTCGGTAATCGGCGTTCGGTTTCTTGCCATAACGCCAGTTCCAGTACGAGGCGCTTCGGCGTAACATCAGTACCCCACAGTCCCGAGCGAAGTCCTCCGATATCCCATCAAACTCCTCCGGCAGTAGTTCGGGGGTGGGGGCACTTGGGCCATGAGTTGGCGCGTGAAGTGCGACGCGGTCCAGGAGGGATCGTCGCCGTCTCCCCATCAGTTGCCCCGCGAGGCGCCTCGTTTTCGACCTGAACATCGCCATGCCGTCAGCGACTTTGACGTAAAGCGGAATTAGCCCCCCATAATGCCAGTCATTCCACTTACTATAGGCCCGCACTGATCGATCGTTCGGCATCGAAATACTGAAATGCACACCCCACTGGAAAAGATACTCGTTGGAGCTAGCCACTAAGGAACGAAAAACACCTCGCCGGCGCTGACTCGGATGGGTGATCAGCCCTAAATGCACTGCTCCCCTGAGACGGTTCGGCCCCCATTGAAAGTCAACGATCATCATGCCCCGGATGCCGATCGCGCGTTCATTGCTCATCGCCACCACTATCTCTCTCCGGCAAGAGATGTCGCTCAAGTACCACCATCGCCACCAGCTCTCAAACGCTCCTCTGCTGGTGTTGGGGTAGACTGTTTGGACGAGATCAAAGACGGTCTCTTTGTCGCCGGCAGTACACAACCGGTTTGTCCAATGCGGATTTAACATACGGGATCCTTCCTAGTGTAACGCTTCGGGAGAATCGCAACGGTCCTAGTACTACAACGCTACATTGGCCCGCTCGCCGCGGAGGCTCGCCGGGCGGGAAGCCCGGCGACAAACCGACCAGACTGGGCTGGCCAGTACGACGAGTTCTCGCTTCGTTGCGGCCGGGGAACCACGGATAGATTGTCGCCTGTAACTAACACTACAGCGCCACATAGTGCCGAACGGTGCTCGTAATCTACTGTCAGACAGTGAGTTACAGGCCAATGCCAGCTCCAAACCACCGCGGCCAGGGACTGCCGCCCTTACGGGTGCCCCGAACTCGCTTACGACGGTTACCTCGTAGGTGCTGGGCGGTTCAGGGCCGCCGTAGTCGGCAAGCTCAAGTGGCGCTGTAGTGCTAATTGTCTCTCATGAGGTTATGACGACCGAGCGTAACCATCTAGCGTTGTAGTACTAGCGGAGGGCATGACCGGCCTTCCTCTCCGCCGCCTCCGAGGCCAGGCATCCCTCGAACACCGCCGCGAGTTTCCGGGCGATCGCGCTGCGGTCGTAATTGGCAAAGGCGATCTCGCGGGCCCGCTTCCCCAGAGCGGCGCGTTCCTGCGGACGATCGGCCCAATACTTGATCTTCGCCGCCAAGTCTTCCGCCGAATGCGGCTTGGCGGCGATCCCGACGCCCTCCGCCTCGACAATCTCCGCCGTGGTGCCCGCGTAGTTCACCACGCTGGGTATGCCTGTAAACATGTAGTCGAAGACTTTGTTCGGCGTGACCCAGCGAGGTCGGCTGATGGGCTTCAGAATCATCAGCCCGATATGGCAGGCGGCCAGCACATGGACCAAATCACGCTTTGGAATGGGGTCCAAAAAGTATACGTTGGTCAGGTTTTTTTGTTGGACGCTGGCTTCAAGCTCGGCACGCGATTTGCCATCGCCGATCAGGACCAGCGCGATATCCGAGCGATCCCGCAGATACTCCGCTGCTTCCACGACCTGATAAAGGCCGTTCGCATCGCTGACCGACCCGGCGTACACCGCAATGATCTTCCCCTCCAGTCCATGCTTTTGGAGGTACTCGTGATTGGGTTTCAAATCGGCGAAGAGGGCTCCATCCGCTCCGAGCACGATTGTTTCGAGCCGTTCCGGCGCAAAGCCGCGCTCCAGCAGTCGATCATGGAATCCTTTCGAGACCAATAGGATCTTGCGGGCCTTTTTATAACTGAAGGTTTCCAGCCATTCCCAGACTTTGAATTGCAGTCCCCGCTTGATGCGCTCTGCCGCCAGAAGGTCCTCCGGCCAGAGATCCCGGACCTCGAAAATGTACGGGATCCCCTTGATTGTCGCGGTGACGCGACCGGGCACACCCACGGTCAGCGGCGTGCTGGTGGCAAAGACCAGATCGATCTTACGCTGCCACAGACCCGCCAGAGTGGCCAGGACCATGTATTTGAAGAAAGCCCAGATTCTGGCCGGGACGCGCATCTGGTTATGATACCAGACATTGCAGATCACCACCTTGATGCCGTCGATCCAGCGGACCTCGAACAGACGCCACCAGGGCATCCGTGACAGACCGCTTTGCCAGTAGATGCCACAGATCATCGTGATTTCATGGCCCATCCGCACCAAATATCGGCTGACGTCATAGCTGCGGTTAGGACCAAAGCCCTCGCCGCTGACGAAATGCTGATGGATATAGAGCAGTTTCATGCCCCGCCATCCTTTCGGAATGAAACCCGGGTAACGAACTGCGCCGGCAAACTGCACGTCACAATCACCTCCAGGGTTGGGCGCGGCGTATACGCTCCGTAATACGTGGACTCCCAACCCAAGGCGCGTTCCCCCTCGCGCCAGCCGCGACGTACTTCGGTCCGCAGGCCACGGGGGCCCTCTACCTCCAGCGTCATGCGGCCCCGGGGCAGATCCAGCTCGACACCATGCCGAGTCGCGTCCAGGCGAAAGGGTCTGTCCGCCAGATGCCAACGTAGCTTGACATCATGTTGACCCTCGCCGAGCAGTTCGTCAGTCACCAACCAGGTGCGCTCGTCAACCAAGCGCACGCTCCGCCGGACGACCACGTGCCAGGGTGACCGGGCATACGCATAATGCTCGCCCTGCCAGTAATCTCGGCGATGTTCCAGGCACTGGGCCCGCGGCCAGGGCAACCAGACCCAGCGGGCAAACAGATCCAGCGGACCACGTCCGTCCACTTCGATCATGTTATGGGCCGTGAGGTCCTTGAAATACCGCTCCAGGACCAGGTCGTCAGGCGCGTAGTACCGGTAAGTGCCACTGTCACCCAGTACATTGATACCCTGATACCATAGGTCCAGATGCAGCATGTCCACGTGGCCCGGACGGTCACGATAGGTGTGACAACGGACCATGGCCCAACTGTCCCGCCTGCGTAAAGTGTAGTAGCCGCCGACGTCGAATCGCCGCGAGGTGGGCGTTGCCACAGTCGGCCTCGTGAGCAGTACGGCGGGGCCGTAGAACCACAGCAGCATTTCGTCCCACGGCCCACGATCTAAAACGCGTCGTCCCGTCACCTGATACCGAGCCACTTGGATGGTCGGACGGTAGTCCCGGTAATCGCAAGCGCTGAACGGGAAGATCAGGGCACCGTCATTGTATCCATAGTTAGGTACGCACCCACTGTCCATGTCGAGCATCTGGAACATGAACTCACTGGCGTCCGCCACGCGCGCCATCGCCTCACCTGAGAGCGGCTGCCCGTTCAGTTCTGCCAGGCGAATCCCCCAGATGCAGTCGTGCAGCATGACGCGGTGGTAGTTCATGGACTGCTGCACATAGCTACCGTCGCGGTAAAGCTGGCGCCGAATCTCTCCTTCCAGAATCCGACGCCCGAGTTGCAGCCAACGCTGCGCACCCTTCAGTTCCGGGAAGAGAAAACCCAAGGTCATCAGGCCCACGGCCTCGCTGAAGGCGTGGTTGTTCTTTTGCGAAACAGCGTAGTTGATGTTGCGCGCGATGCGCTCGCCTTGGAGAGCCAACATCTTGACCAGCGCGGTAACGCGCTCCGGTGTAGTGGCGGCGGCGTTCCAAAACGCATACAAACCAAAGCACCACGCCATGCTCCTCAGGGCCGTTTCCTGTCCGCACTTCCAATTGGGACCCATATGGGGCGGGTTCTGGGCACACCAGGACTCAAAGTGTTCCCAGAAGGCGGTCGCGTATTTCTCGTCGCCGGTCAGGGCGTAGGCCCGGACCAGCCAGAAGGCGCAGGCAAACCGCGAAGCCTCCCAGGCATCCTTGATGTCGCCGACGGCCGGGGAGAACGTAGCATAGTCGCACCAATGGGTCCGCGCGTTGTGCTGTGCACCCGTGAACGGGTTAAGCAGCCAGTTGACAGGTTTTCCAAGATCGAACGTGTGACGATTGTAATACAGAAAACGCCCCCGGCAATAATCGTCGGCTACGGCGATGGTATGTTCCCGCCCAGACGGCAACATCACTTGCTGCAAGGCGGCGGCGGCCGGCAGACGGCCCAGTTCAAAGAAGAATCGACCCGGGCTGCGCTCACGAAACGCGCGATAGGCACCCGCCTCTGCCGGCGTGCCTTCGAGTACGACATCGCTCAGTGACACGTCTGTATAGGATATCGCGGGGAATTGGCGTTTCATGCAACCGCTTTTCTTGCGCAGCGCGTAGCCAGCGCGCCATAGGACCCACCTGGGGCCGAAGTGCCGGACCAGTTCCAGCTTGTGCCTGACGGACATGAAGGCTTACCCCGCCCTCTCCATCGCGTCGTCTGTCAATCGAGCCACGATCGTTTTCTCATCAAGGCCTTGCAGCGCTTGGCCACTCAACAAGATGACCTCGCGCGGACCGGTCCCCGCGGGCAGAACCAGAGAGCCGAATTGAAAATACCTCGCATTCCAATGGTCCTTCGGAGCACGGAAGGCCTCGAGCCAACGTTCGCCGTCGCGGGACAGCCACAGTGCGGCGTGGCGCGCGGCGTTGACGGGTGACGGCTCCACCGTGGTCGTCAGCGCATAGAGCCCGCCGAAACGGCAGGCGTAGATGCAGCTCCCAGCCGTTTCCGCGAGGCGCTCGATTCGACCGCTCTCCTTATTTAGTCGAATGACCGCATTCGGAGCCATCTCGGTATCGGTCCCGTAGATCAGGCTGTCACCGAAATCGAACGCGCAAACCGCACGATACTCCTGCTTACCTTTGACCAGCCATTCGCAGTTCTTGAGGTCTGCTGAAAGTCGCCCGATGCCCGGCTCGTCCCCATGGTCCCCTACGAGCACCCAATAGAGATTCAGTTTCCGGTCGTAGAGTAAGTTGTGAACGTGCTTGATGCTGCCCGCTTCGAAAACGTGGGCCACGTCGAAACTGCGCCCGCAATCTTCCGAGACATAGAGCCTGACCGGACGACGATCCCGGTTGCCCCAATACTCACCCCAGATGACGCGGTTGCCGGGGCCGGCGGTCATACACATGGGTGGCCGTATGGATGGACCGTGATCGTCGATTCGGCTGGGGGTCATCTCGCCGTCGCCAGGTCGACAGTAATACACACCCTCACGATTGGCTGCCACGTAGGTTCCGTCGGACAGTTGAAGAAACGCACGGACCTCCTGCCGCAGCAGACGACAGGCTAGGCGGGACACCTCCGCCGCCCGCCGGATGGTAGTGCGCGGCATGGCCGTTAGTCGGGACCAGGTCTTCCCATCATCTCCTGACGTATAGATCGTATAGTTGTGGGCCACATACAGGGTGCCGTCGGACTGCAAATGGACCGCACGGCCCGTCCGCGTGTGTTCGATCGTCAAGGAAGCGTGGGCGGTGGCCGGAGACATCGCGTCACTCCACCTCCATCGTTTCACCGGAGTGGGCCGACTGCACGGCGGCAAGGGTCGCTCGCGTCACGTTCCTGATTTCCTCGAACGGGATGACGGCGGGGCCGCCCGCGGCTACCGCGTCCACGAAACGTCGGAACTCCTCGCGATGACCCTTGTCCATGCGGGTCAGTCTCATCTTCGAAAACCCTGCCCAGCCGCAACCCCGCAGCACTCGGAAATTGTCCATGCGAAGCACTTTCCCGTCGCAGAAGACCTCCAAGGTCTCTTTCGGGTAGCTCTTGTGGCCGTTACCGTAGTAGTGCAGCGTGCCGATCGAGCCGTCGCCGAACTTCAAGCTGATCGTCATCTTGTCATCGCGGATCGCCAGCGCGGGTGACTCTCCGATACGCGTGGCCATGACCTGTACGACCGGTGCGCCGGTCAGGAACGTCATCAGGTCAATCCAGTGGCACCCTTCGCCGATGATTCGGCCTCCGCCGACCCTGGGGTCATGGACCCAGCCGTCAGGGGGTATGACTCCGGCGTTGACCATCATGCTCATGCATATCGGTTGCGTGCGAGTGGCAAGCAGGGATTTCATTCTGAGGGCATGTGGCGAAAACCGGCGGTTGAATCCCACCAACAGTTGCCGGTCCGCCGCCTTCGCGTGCGCCGCGCGAATCCGTTCCAGATCTTCGAGGTTGAGGCAAAGGGGCTTCTCCACGAACACGTGCTTGCCGGCCTCAAGGGCCTCGAGCACCAACGGGGCGTGAGCATCGTGCCGGGTAAACACGAACACGGTGTTGATCTGGGGGTCGCCGAGCAGCGTGTGGTAGTCCGTCGTCGTCCGCTCGAAGGCAAATTTCCTTGCGGCGTGGGTGGCCGCCACGGCGTTCAGGTCCGCCAAGCACGCCAGTCGCGCGGGGCTTCGGCGCAGACTGGGCAGTGCCGTCAGACGAGCAAAGTTGCCGGCCCCGATCACGCCGGCCACGACACGCTCGGCAGCCGTGGAGGGACCACTGCCGCGCGGGAACGTGATTACCCGCTCGCGCCGCACCTCCTGCTGGGGATAGGTGAGGATCAGGCCCAGGGCCTCGCCCCCCTCCGTGAGCGTGCGGTAAGCTTCAGCGGCCCGAGCGTGCTCGATCCGCTCGCTGGTCAGGCGAGAAACGTCGAGGCGGCCGGTGGCCAGCAGGCTCAAGATGGCCTCGAAGTTGCGCTGCTCGGTCCAGCGGACATACCCCAGCGGATAGTCCTGGCCCCGCTCCTCGTACCACGGATCGTAACGCCCCGGACCGTACGAGCACGACACTTGGAAGGTCAGCTCTTTTCTATAGAAGTCGGAGCGGTTCAGCTCCAGTCCCACTACGCCCACCAGCACGAGGCATCCGCGCTTGCGGCACATTTGGGCGGCTTGGTGCATGATTTCGTGGCTCTTGGAGGCCGCGGCGATGATCACGCCGTCCACGCCGCGCCCGCCGGAAAACGCCAGCGCCGAAGCGACGGGGTCGGCCCCGGCCGACAAGTCCGCGGTTTCCGCTCCGGATTCCCGGGCGAGTTGCAGCCGTTTGGGGTCCAGGTCGATCCCCAGGACGCGGCACCCGTTGGCGAGCAACAACTGCACGGTCATCAGGCCGATCAGGCCCAGCCCGCTGACCACAATAGCCTCCCCGAGTGTCGGTTCGAGCAGGCGAATGCCTTGCAGTCCAATCGAGGCCAACACGGTGTAAGCGGCCTGCTCGTCGCTGACGCCCTCGGGAATCCTGGCGCACAGGTTCCGCGGCACACAGACGATTTCGGCATGGGAGCCGTTGCTGATCACGCGATCGCCGACCTGGAAACCCTGCACGCCTTCCCCCACCTCCACCACCACGCCGGCATTGCAGTAACCCAGGGGCATCGGCTCGTCCAGCCGCGCGAAGACGGTTTCCAGCGTCGGCAGCAGTCCGTCGGTCTTGATCTTGTCCAGGACCTGCCGGACCTTCTCCGGCTGGCTGCGGGCCTTGGCCACCAGGCTGCCCTTGCCGAACTCGACCAGCATCCGCTCGCTGCCGGCGGAGATCAGGCTGGCCCGCGTCTGAATCAGCAGGTGCCCGGGCCGCACCAATGGGCAGGGTACGTCAGCCACCTCAATCTCCCCGGTCTTTAGGTTCTGCAGCACTTGCTTCATCACTCGGGCTCCCGCATGCTCACCTCAACGGCCATGCTCGTCTCTCGCGCCATCCTTGTAGCGATCATAGAACACCCGGGAAACGATCTGCCGAAACTTGCCGTTGTCCTCGCGCGGTATCTCCTTGACGTAGTCGAGATCAATGTGAATCGCTTCGCCCAGATACAGACGGAGGTCCTCCATCAAGTGTGACTCATCGGCCTGAGCATATCGGTCATTGCGGACTACCTTAACCGCCAGGTGATCCGGCGCATCCTGAATCAACTGCGCCTCATTGATGCCTTTGCTCTTTTTGAAAAGGAAATCCAGTCGTCCGAGTTGTCTGCCGTCCGGTGTGACAACATAGGATTCAATGCGGCCGTCAATCTTTTCCACCAGCGGGGCCGCTCGGCCACACGGGCATGCCGTCACGCCGGCCGGAACCGTAGCCAGATCGCCGATGTTATAGCGGATCAGCGGCATCGCCGGATTGCGAAAACCCGTACCGACGACTCGACACAGACTCGACGCCACGCCCTCCAAGGGCAGGAATTCGACGGCCCCGTATTCCATGTCGACGTGATAGGAGTGTTTCTCGCATTCGGAGATAAAGGCGCAGGACTCCGTGGCCGCGTAGTGATCGCCCACGTCCGCCTCGAAGGCCTGCTGCACCACCCGCCGCTGATGCGGCAATAAGGTCTCGGCACCCGTGAAAGTCATCCGGGGCGGGTGCTTCAAGCGGATGTCGTTATCCAGCAGAAAGGTCGCCAATAGATAAAGACCTGAGGGATATCCGCAGTAGAATACCACCCGACGTGTTTGCAGGTATTCCACGAGGGCCGGCATGTTCTGCTGGGTCATGTGGTGGATGGAGACGTACGTCTGGTGCATCACCAGATTGCGCCGCCAGAAAGGGGGATTCATGTTCGATAGAGGGACCACGCTCCTCCCGGCAAACACCACGAACGAATCACCGAACTTCACGCCGAAGCGGCAGCGGTGCCGCCACTGCACGGCCCATTGCCAGGGCTGGGTATCCACGTCCGCTGTCAGGTGCAGAGCTTTACCGGTCGTCCCCCCGGTGTATTGATCGACTCGGCGACGCTTCGGCCATCCCCTTGACTGCAGGTCGGCATACCGCTCCCGGACGGTTTCCTTCTCCAAGATGGGCAGTTTGGGCAGGTCTTCGACGGTGCGGATGTCGTCGGGTTTAAGCCGGCGCACGTCGAAGACCTCACGATAATAGGGGACCGTCTCATAGGCGTGGCGAATGGTGTGACGCAACTGCTCGTTTTGATAATCACGCTGCCGTTCAGCCGACCACCATTGCGACTCTTCCAGGAAACGCATGGCTTCGTGGAAGGTCTGATTGTGGCGCGACCGGCGCATGGTTATCCCGGCCAGCGTGCAGGCGACGTTCTGCACCGCCACCGGCAGCTTGGCGTAGATACGAAACAGACTGGACTCACTCATGGCTGTCTTCTCGTGCCGCGGAGGTCAGGGTCGGCCCCGCCGCCACCCTTGTGCCGCTTCCCACATTGCCCGCAAAGATTCACGCAGAGTAATCTGCGGGCGCCAACCGCTGGCCGCGGCCAGCTTGGATATGTCGGCCCGCACGCACGGGACATCGGCTGTCCGCAACCGCGCCGGTGTGACCTCGACCGGTACCCCAAGCCCCGTGATGCGCAGCAGTTCATCAATGATGTCTTGTATCGACACGTCGCAGCCGGAGGCGATGTTGTAGGCCTCACCGGCCTGCCCATGCTTCAACAACCCATCGACTGCGGCTGCGACATCGCGCACGTCAACGAAATCGCGCCGCGAGGTGGTCTGTCCGACGCACAGGCGGTCGGTGCGCCCGGACTGCACCTCGCGCAACTGCTTGATGAACGTCATGGGGACCAGCGTATCCGGCTGCCCCGGCCCCAGCATGTTGAAGACGCAACCGCGGATCACCGCCAGACCCTTCGTCCGCCAGACGGCATCAGCCAAGTAATCCTGCGCCACCTTGCTCAGCGCATAGGGCGTGATCGGCCGCGGCGGCTGCCGCTCGGTGATGGGCAATTCCTCAGGGCGGACCGGACCGTAGGTCGCGGCGGAACTGGTCTGCACGACGCGCATCTCGGCGGCTCCGGCCATTTCCGCCAGGACCTGGTAGAGGTGTTCCGTGCCCACCACGTTGATCGCCAGATGGTCGGCCAACGATGCCTCGCCGATCAGCCCCCCCAGATGGATCACCTGGGTGGGCCGGCACGCCTGCACCAACCCGCGCACGGCTTCAGCGTCCCGCAGATCGACTTGCCGATACTCGTGGGCCTCGAGGTGCGGTGGGTGGGGCTTCTCGCTGGTGGCCCACACCTCCACCTGCGGATGCGTCGTCCGCCAATGCCGCAACACCCATGACCCCACAAAACCCGTGGCCCCGGTCACCAACAGCCGCGGTTCCCCCATGCTCACGACTCCTTGCCCGGCCCGGTCCTCTCGGGCGGGAGAAATTCGTCACGCAGCCGCTCGAATTCGGCGTTGGCCCGGTCGTAGTCGTCCGGGCGCCCGATGTCCAACCAGTATCCGTCGAACGGGTAGGCGCGCACATCCCGGTCCTTGGCGATCAGCGCCAGCATCAGGTCGTCGAATCCAAAAGCCGTGTCCTCTGGAACCAGCTCCAGTATCCGGTCCGAAAACGCATAAACCCCCATGCTGACACTGAAGTGTTCCACGGGTTTTTCCACAAATCCCACGATCCGGTGGTCGTCCCCCGCGTAGCGCAGCACGCCGAAGTCGATCTTGACGTCGCGTTCGTAGGTGGCGATGGTCCCGACCGCCCCGCTGGACAAGTGTGTGCGGTACAGGTCACCGAAATCCAGATTGGTCAGGATGTCGCCGTTCATCACCAGAAAGTGCGCGGGCAGGTCCTTGATGAGCTTCAGCGGACCGATGGTGCTGAGCGGTTTGTCCTCGATCGAATAGTCAATCTTCACGCCCCATCGCTCGCCCGCGCCGAAGTAGGCCATAATCAACTGGGCCAGGTGACTGACCGCCACGGTGATGTGCTCGCACCCGAAGCGGGCGAGCTGCCGCACCACGACCTCCATGATCGCCATGTCCCCCACCGGGACGATCGGCTTGGGGATGTTGGTCGTGAACGGCCGCAACCGCGTCCCGCGGCCGCCCGCCAAGATGACCACCCGCATGGCTTTGCCTCCATCCTCGTGGGCACGCTGCCGATTACACCATGTACTGATCGGCGCGGTAGAGGTCCAGATGTTCGCGGATGAATGCCACTGTACGCTTCAGTCCGTCTTCCAGGGAAACCGTCGGGCGCCAACCCAGCATCCCCTCCGCCTTGGCGTTGCCGCAAATCAGCTTCATCACTTCGCTCTTGGGCGGGCGGACGCGCTGCGCGGAACAAACGATCCGCGCCGCCGGGTTAATCAGCCGAATCAGCATCTGCGCCAGGTCCCCGACACGAATCGCCTTGCCGCTGCCGACGTTGATCGTCTCTCCGATGGCGGCGTCGCACTCGGCGACGGCCAGGAAACCGCGGGCGGTATCTTCCACGAAGGTCAGGTCCCGCTCCGGTTCCAGTGAACCGAGCTCGACGGTCTCGCGCCCGGAGAGCAACTGCGTGATAATGGTGGGGATGACCGCCCGGGCCGATTGCCGCGGCCCATAGGTGTTGAACGGACGGATCGTCGCCACGGGCACTTCGAAGCTGCGGTAGTAACTCTCCGCCAACTTGTCGGCCCCGATCTTGGAGGCACTGTAGGGGGATTGCCCCTGCAGAGGATGGTTTTCATCAATGGGTTCGTAGAGGGCGGTGCCGTAAGTCTCACTCGTGGAAGTATGCACCATACGCGGCACGCCGTGGCGCCGCACCGCCTCCAAAACATTCAACGTGCCGACTACGTTGGTCGCCGTGTAGCTGCGCGGGGCGACGTAGCTGTACGGGATACCGATCAGCGCCGCCAAATGCAAGACGCAATCACAATCTGCCACCGCGTTTTGCATGAATTCCGCGTCGACCACGTCACCCATGATGATCTCGACCCGACGCCATGCCTCCGGGGGAAGAAAGCGGAGGTTGCCGCAGTCGTTGCGGCTGTTGTAGTGCACCAGGGCCCGCACCCTGGCTCCGCGCTCCAGCAGCGCTTCGACCAGATGGCTGCCGATGAACCCGCCCGCTCCCGTCACCAGGACTTGCCGGTCGCGCCACGACATGACCTTTGATCTCCCAACTCTTCGTATAGCTGCATGATCGGCACCGCATTATCGGGCATCTTGCAGGCGGCCACCCGCGCCCGCAACGCGGGAAGATCGGAGAGCGCTGAACGGACCTGTCTCTCAAAATCGTCCAGGTCCCGGGTGCGGAACAGAACGCACGGCTCCGGTCGCGGGACCGCATCGCTGGTCACCACCGGCACGCCCAGGTGCAGGGCCTCACGGATCGACACCGCGTCGCCGTCCGTGTTGGTCGGCCGGACGAATAACTGACTCGCTTGGAACAACCGGCTCACGTCGTCAAGTGGCTCGGTCACCATGAGCAAGTGGTCGCCCACGCGGCTTCGGGTGGTCTCGACCGCCGCGTCCACCTGGTCGGGCGGACCGCCGTTCACGCACAGAATCAGTCCAATGTTTGGATACGGCCTCTGCAACCGCGCGACGAGATCAATCAACATGTCGATGCCGTAGAGGTCTTTGCCGGCGTGTCGTTTCCCGATCCATCCGACAGCGGACAGCAACGGCGCATGCGTCGCGACATACCCGCGAATGTCCTCCGGCAGGGCAGCCGCATGAGCCGGGTCCGGCGGAATGAATGCCGGGATCATATACACGCGCTCCCGCGGCAACCCCACCCGTTCCAGGCACTCCCGTGCGATATCCGGATTGCACGCCACCACCGCGTCCATGCGCTGCAGCAGCCAGTGGGTCAGGCGCGCCCGGATCGGTCCCGCATCGTTCAAGGCCTCGGAGATGCTCTTGCCGTGGATGCTGAGCACGTATTTGGCCGGCCGCCACCTGGCGGTGAAGCCGAACATGAGCCGGCTCAGCCAATTGACCGTCACCAGGTGCACGATCTTACAGCGGTGCCGCAGACAAAACCTCAAATACCATGCCCGTTTGCGCCGGGCGATGCTCAGCACGCGCGGGGGGCGCTGACTGTCGGAAACCGTATTGTAGAGTACGAAGTCCACCCCTTCTTGTTCGAGACGCTCCGCCAGCCGCTGTAAATGCACTCCGATCCCTCCATAAGGCGGCGGATAGGATCCAATGAGCGCAATCTCCGGCCAGTCCATTGGTCGCGGCGGGGTTTTCATAGGGGAGGAAGTACCTCCTGACCGCATAGTTTACCTGGGAATCCCTTCATCAGGGGTGTGCCGCCACCCGCGACTGAGCAGGTAAGCCAACCCGATGAGCCAACAGAACATGCTGGGCAGGATGAACCTGGGCGTAACAAACACCGGAAGATGGGCTACGATGCTGTAGACATGCGGACACAGTAACAACAGCACGAGCCCGGCTCGGCGCCATTCTCCGATGAACAGCGCCATGACGCCGGCCAGTGATAGAAGCGACACAGCGCCCATGAGCAGACGGTCCCAGTAGGCGGCCAGCACATACAGGGGACGAGTTCCTAGAACTTCATAGCGATCCATATCAACCTTACGGTGCTCGGTGAAAGACTGTGTCTTCCAGGGGTTGGCGTACCCGCAATCATACGGCGGCGCTAGGACCAGGGGAAGTCGACGCAAGATGCTCAGGGCATACGCGCGGGGTTGCGCCTTGATGCTCTGCCAGAAAAGGCTCCGGAAATAGAGATCCGCCTCGGGAGTCCAGGAACTGGGTATACCCTGAGCGGCGGCTTCTTGAGTGCGATCCTCGTCCGTGTAACCGAAACCCCACGGATTGTGGAACGATCCCAGACCGTTAATCAGGACGCCCCCCAATGCGGTCGACGTGAATATCCACCGCCCGCACAAGCTATGATTGCGGTAGGCCCATGGTAAAAGAACTGCCAAGGCCACAACTTGGACCAGGAGCGCCGTACCCACGGCACGGATAAGACGCCGCGTACACACCCATAACCCCAAACCAAGGAATACCGGCAGATACAGATAGTCCGGCCGCAGATAACAGCCCAGTCCGAGGGCCAGGCCGCTTATGACACACCACCCGACAACGCGTCGACCGCGGATGCGCAGGGTTTGCAGAAAACACGCGAGGGTAGCGAGGACAAACAATGAAAGGAACCCGTCGGGCATCTTCGAAATGGAGGCAAACGCCAGCGGTGGAAACATCGCGTAAAGCAGACCCGCCAGGTAGCCGACACGTTCACTCAATGACGTGCTTACCAGTCGGTAGAGCAGACCCGCCGCAAGGCAATCGAGCACCAACCCCAGCAATTGAATAGGCACGTCGGCGCGTATGCCCAGAACAAGGTTGATCCACGCCACGAGCAGTGCCATCCCCGGAGGATGCAGCGTCACGGGGCGTGCTCCCTCGCGCGGTAGCGCTCCGGCCACTTCCGGCGTCACCCGCATATTGCCAGACTTCACACGTTCGTAGAGACCCCATAGATGCTCTCCGGCGGACCCGTCGCCCTCAATATAACCATAGCCGGCGGCCATGGCGTACCCGTCCCTGAGGTAGTGCCGGACCATGACCGTATCCACCGATGCGCAGACGCCTCCCCAAGTGCCGATCAGGAATCCGGCCCTCACCAGGCCGGCGATGATGAGTACGGTGATCCAGCGCCTATTCCGCATGTCTGTTTACCGTCACGGCGGGGCCTCCATTTCCGCCATCGCCCGCTCTGGCACGAAAAACTTGTCGGTAACGATCGAGATATGCGGAGAAAACGAGATGCCGATGGCAGAATTCCACGGCCCGGCCCCGGACGTCGCCGTGGTGGTCCAGGAAATCGACTACCTGCCGGGCCGTATGGCCGCTCTCGTCCAAGATCAGCCCGACGCCGGCCTGACGGATCTGTTCCGCGAAATCACCAATTTCCCGGGTGAGGATGATCGGTAATCCACAACCGAGATACTCGCCGATCTTGATCGGGCTGGCCGTGTTGTTCACCACGTTGTCATGGCGCATGATCACGCCCACGTCGGCCGCGGACAGATAACGTGGCACCTGGTCGTGTGGGCAGCCCGTGATGATACAACGGTCAAGCGGCAAGCCCATCCGCCGAACTCTCTCGGTCAGGGCGTCGCCTTCTCGCGTCAAGAACAGAAAGCGCCAGCTCGGCCGCAAGTGGGTCACTTCCCCGAACAGTCGCACGATGTCCTCGATCCGTTGCCAACGCCCTAGCCCGCCATTGTAGCAGAGCAGCTGCGTGTCCTCCGCAAGACCGAACTGCTGCCGGATTTGCTGCCGGGCGACGGAATCGAACACGAATCGCTTCTCGTCAATGCAGCAGGGGATGACGATGGCGTCGTCGCGTCCGGTCTGCACCTTGATCCACTCTTTGAGCTTCTCCGAAACGCACCCGAGCCGCTCCGCACGGCGCATCTCCCGCAGCTCGATGCGCCGCGCCACATGATGCCGCAATCCTCGGCCGTGGATCAAGGCGATTTCCTCGCTGCGGATACCTTTTATATCATAGATGGAAATCGCGCCCGTCTGTCGTGCGATCTCACGTCCATAAGGTGCCGCCACGAAGGTCCAGTAGTACACGTGCGTCGGGCGATAATTCTGAATAACGGCACGGGCCCGCTGAAAGACGGCGCGGCTGGTCCGGTACATACTGGCGAAGCCGAAGCGGGCCGAATAACAACTGAACACGTGCGCGCGGATGCCGTAAAGCTCGTCGATCCGCCGCTGGCCCTCCGCGGCTGTCTCGGCGCAGGTTTCGGCCCCGACGAATAAACAGTCGAAACCGTTGTCTATCAGCACGCGGGCCGGCGCCAACACTTGCGCATGGAGCACCCCGCTGAACGAGGCCCGCGACTCGGGTAAAAAGAAGAGAATTCTGGGTTTTTCCGATCCCATTTCGATATTCGGTCAGGCACCCTCCGTCGCCCGAGTACCACCGTCCAGCGCCGGCCCTGGTCCCCGCCCCGACGCGCGCCGAACGCGTACGGCGAGGCGCCCCTCAGCCTGCGCCAGCCGATCCAACGTCCGCTCGGTTTCCGGCTCGACCGCCGGAGTTCGGGTCTTGTTCTGGTCAATCGTCCGCCAGTTAGCGATGATAACGACGAAACAGATATACAGCGGCGCCCCGCGCGGGTGCATGAACGTGGTCCAGTTAATACCCTGTACCACAAGCGCCGCGGTCAGCAAGAAGGCTGTGGTCCCGTAGTAGGCCAGGGGCTGAACGCGGCTCTTGGCCAGCCGGTAGCTGTGGACCAAACCAAACCCCAGCATGGTCAGGTACGCGGTGAATCCGATGAGTCCGGTGCGGTCCAGCCAGCTCAGATACTCACTATGGTAATAACCGACGCT
>JBGPAW010000006.1:0-26070 GCA_041480905.1 Phycisphaerae bacterium | reverse complement strand
CGGTTCATCTCCCGAAAAGCCTTCCGCGGGTAACCCAGCCCGAAGTAGTTCGCCCACCTCCTTTCAGGTGACAAGATCAGCCAGGCTTGGCCTGGCGCACCCAAGACCACGAAGTAGAGATCGCCCCTGGACCCCCAAACAGGCCAAGGGCTAAACGGCAAAGGGCAAAGAGCTACTCTGCGTCCAGGGCCAACCGGAACCCGATGCTGATGTTCGGATCGGCGGGCAAGTAGGAGTTGCGGAACGCACAACGCAGGAGCGTGGTATAGTTGTACCACGAGCCGCCGCGAACAACACGCCAAACCCCGCTTGCCGGACCACGTGGGTTGTCGTACGGACTGCTGCTGTAGTACGTGCTGCTGTACCAGTCGTTGCACAACTCCCAGACATTGCCCGCCATGTCATACAGGCCGTAACCATTGGCCATGTCCACGCCCGGCGGGTATTGGGCGCCGTCGTAGTAGCCCACTGGCGTGGTGAACGGCCACGCACCAGTCTCATATGGATCGCCCGATGCCCAGTAATTGGCCTTCGAGCCGTCAATCGTGTCGCCCCACGGATAGCGCCGATACGGGTCATACAACCCGCCCCGGGCCGCCTTCTCCCACTCCGCCTCCGTCGGCAGGCGATAGCCGTTCACGTCGAAGTCGCACGTCCAGGTCGACAGGTTGTAGCACAACGGCCGGCCCTGCATCACGCTGCGCCAGTTGGCATACGCCACGGCACCGTACCAACTCACCACCACCACCGGATGGGTCTCCTTGCCGGACACCACGCCGAACGTGCTGCCATTCCACGTGATCCGGCTGTATTCCCCGTAATATGGGTGCCCCGTTGGAGCGGAAGTTGTGGAGCAGTACGGATAGCTCGTCCCGGTGCCGGCCTGGTAGACGATGCCGGTGGTGACCGTGATCAGATCGCCCTGGCCCCAGGCCCAGTTCAACGCGGCGGCATACTGCTGGTTGGTGACCTCGTAGCGGTCCAGGTAGAAGGCATCAATGTAGACCACATGGACCGGCAGTGCGTCTGACACCCCATCGTGATGGTCGCCCATCTGGTACTCGCCGGCGGGGACCGGGTCCATGCCCTCCGGCGGTGGAGGGGGTGCAAGAGGCCCGGTGAATCCCTGCTGAACCAGGGCGTAGTCGGCGAGGTCGGTGTCACAGTCTCCGTCGAGGTCCCCGAACGGGCGCCCGTGGGAATCGACGGCCACCCCCGGGGGCGTGTTAATGCAGATATCAAACGCATCGTCGACGCCGTCGCCGTCGACGTCCCCGGCCAGCGCCGGGGCGGCGATCCATCCTCCTAGACCAAGAACAAGAACCAACCCAATCAAGACATGGCGCGGAAGCATCTTTATTCCTCCATCAAGATGACCACAAAGGACCGAATTGTTTCGCAACCACGCCAGTGTACCTCGACCTGCCGTCAAGTCAATACACGTAATTTTGAATCAACCGACGCGTCCGGGGTGGCGTAGGTCCGGTTCGCCCCCGCGGCTGGCATGGGTCTGGCGCGCGTTGGGGGGGTGGCATGGGTTTGGTTCGCCTCGGGACGAGGCGAACCAGACCCGTGCTGTTGCTCGGTTTCCCCCTTGTGCACGGGTCCATCAAAGGTCTCGCCAGAGGCTCGGCCTTCGATGGACCCATGCCACCCAGGTGTGCCCTGAGCAGCAAGGTAGGGCAGGCCGTCGGCCTGCCGAACCCCTCTTATCCGAACCGCGACCGTCAGGGAGCGGCACGCCCGGACACCATGGACCCCGCTCCCTGACGGTCGCGGTTCGGACCATAGAAGATGCATCAATTCTGACCAACTACACTGGGGTCGAGGCTGCCCTATCCCACCCCGGCGGTGATGATCCGGTTCTTGCCGGCGGATTTCGCGGTGTAGAGGGCGTGGTCCGCGGCGCGGACCAGCTCATGCGGGTCGTCAGAGGCGTTCTCCCCCAGGCTGCCGATGCCGATGCTCACCGTAGCCTGCACCTGGGGAAGCTGTTCGCGCACGGCGGCGGCGAGCTTCTCGGCAATGCGCCGACTGAGCGCGCCGGCCCGCTCGGGCGGGGTCTGCGGCAGCAGGACCACGAACTCGTCGCCCCCGAAGCGGGCGGCCACGTCCGCGGAGCGCAGTTGGCTGGAGACGGTCAGCGCGGTCAGCACCAGCAGTTCGTCCCCCACCTGATGCCCATGCGTGTCGTTGGCGTTCTTGAAGTCGTCCAGGTCCAGCATGAGACAGGACAGGGGGGTGTCGTAGCGCCGGGCCTCCGCGTACCGCCGGGCGAGCACCTCGCCGAAGTGCCGGCGGTTGTACAGTCCGGTCAACGGGTCGCGCGAAGCCAACTCGTGCAACTGCCGCGTACGCCGGTTCACCCGCTCCTCCAACTCCGCGTTCAAAGTCACCAGTTGGCTGTGGTCCTGCTCCCGCAAGTCGGCCATGCGATTGAAGGCCGCCGCCAGTTTGCCGATCTCGTCCTTGCGGCGGACCCGGCTGCGGGCGCCCCATTGACCCCGCGCAAAAGCCTCGGTCACGTGGGACAGTTCGTTGATCGGCTCCACGATCCGTCGCACGATGATGAACCCCAGCGGCACCGTGACCATCGCAATCAGAATGGCGGTACCCGAGACCAGGTCCATCGCAGCGGACTGTTCCTGCAGGGAATGCTCTACATTAAGCCCCAATTGCACATAGCCGAGCAGGAGCATGCGTTCGGGCGGCCTCGCCGGGACCGCCCGCGCGTTTCCGCCCTCGGCGGCGAGCCACTGGTTGATCGGATAGGTCACGTCCAGGTGCGCGGGGCTCCCCTCGCGGGCGGGAACGAAGACGGGAGTGCCCAGGGTACGGCCCTGCACCGGGGTCATCCCCTGGGCCCGCGTGCGGCGTAACCGGGTCGCGTCCACGTCGGCGGTCGCTACGACCTGTCCCGCCGCATCGAAGAAGGCTACAAACAGGAGCTCGTCCTGCCCCATGAGCTGGTGGGCTAACGAATCGAGTTCCTGGACTTCGCCGCGCTCCATCGCGCCCGCCGCCGCTTGGGCCAACACCTCCGCCAGTTGGGCGCATTGCTCCCGCTGGGCCTCCCCGGTCAGGTTGCGAGTGGTCTTCACCGACAAGCCGCAGACCAACGCCACCATGGCCAAGGTCAAGCCCACGACCCCGCAAGTGGCCCGGAAGTGCAGGCCCCACAGCGCTTCCCGGAAGCGAGCGCGTAACGTGCCAGGTGGTTGGGATTCTGCTGCTTTCATGGCCGACCGGGTGTTGCCGGATGAATCCAGAACGCCGCGAAACCACAGAGGGATATCGGAACACCGCGAGGGCGACTCCACGTCCCAACCGGCCGGCGGGTCGAGTTTCGAGGCACGGTAAGCTTAAGGGGGATCTCGGGGGTGGCTGGGGAGGCCGGCCCGGTATTATGGGGCGTCCTTTCTCCTGTTCTATCATTCCAACACGTCGGCCAAGGATCTACTTTCGGGGCACCAAAGGGTTTTGAACGGGATCAGGAATGTTTCCTTTCGTCAGAGGCTTGTCGCCGGATCACGTCGGCACTACACTGCGCCCTTCACCGGGGCCGAGGACCACCATGAAGGATTTCGCTCGTTATGCGGGAGGACCTGACACTTCCATGCCGCCGCGGCCGCCGGCGACCGGCCGGCTGCCCGCCGGTGCTTTGGGTCGCCGTGACGGTGGCGGCGACGTCCGCGGGATGCACCGACCGGCAACTGGCGCGCTACCGCGACGATGAGTTCTTGGCGCAGCATCACTACGCGCTGGGAGAACAGTACCTCGAGGTCGACGGCCTACAGTTGTGCTACCAGGAATACGGCACGGGCGAGACGGTGGTGATCCTGCCGGGTCTTGGGACATCGATCGACTTCTGGCAGTTGAACGTCCCCGCCATTGCCGAACGCTACCATGTGCTGGCGGTTGATCTGCCGGGCTTCGGGAAATCCGACAAACCGGACGCCTCCTACGACCTGCCCTGGATTTGCCAACGGATCGAGACTTTCCTCGATGCCAAGCAAGTCGTCCGGGCCAGCTTCATCGGCGGGTCGATGGGCGGGCACCTGGGCTTGCTGATGGCCCTGGATCATCCCGAACGCGTGGACAAGTTGGTCATCATGGGCTCGAGCGGGATTTGGCCTCGCCCGGGGATCATCCTGAACCTGGCCCTCAAGACCTTGTGGAACGATGCCATCGTGACGGATTACCTGCGCCGGAACTGGCCGAAAATCTACTCCCGGATTTCCAAGTACCAGACGCCGATGACGCAGCGCCTGCTCCGCTATCAAATGGCCGTCCGGGCCGACGCCACCCGCTATGCCCCCGAGGGCCGGGCCTCATGCCGCGCGCTGCGGAGCATTTTTTACAACTCGTGCCGTGACCGACTGGCTGAGATCACCGTACCGGTCTTATTGATCTGGGGCGAGACGGACCCTATCCACCCACCCAAAGACGCGGTTTACTTCCGCGCCCACCTGCCCGACGCCAGACTGGTGATCGTGCCCGACGCGGCCCACGAAGTCATGGTGGACCAGCCGCAGACCTTCAACCGTCTCGTGCTCACGTTCCTCGAGCAGGGCACCGCGGGCGTGCCGGTTGGTCACCGCGCCGGCAGTGGCGGAGCAGCCTCCTCCGCGAGGAAGTCCTGCAGGATGGCGGCCACCTCGGGGCGGTAGAGCGGGTGGCTCGGGTTCGTCACTTGAATCTCCGGCTTCAGCAGGACCAGCACGAAATCGCACCTCCGCTCCAGGCGGTCCCATTCGTCGAGAGCGGTATGGAGGGCGGCCGCGAACCCGGCGTCGTCCCGGTCCGCTTCCTGGGGGTTGTTCGCCCGGCGCACTTCATCTACCCACAGCGGCCAGTCGTCCCCCATGAACAGAGTGAAGCCCGCAGGCAGGGGGTCCTGGGCCAGAACCTCGAGCATCTCGGAGAAGGGCGTAGCCGCGTAGACGTTGGGGTCGGGATTCAGGCCCTTCAACATCAACGACGCCCCCACGGAGGCGGCATAGGTGACGACTTCCCGCATCTCCGGGACGATGTCGTCGCCGGCGTGGGCCCGCGTCCAGAGAGGCCCGGCGCTCAAGATCATCGGCGTCTGGGCGAAGTGCCGCGCGTAAAGGTCGATGACCTCTTCGATGTACGCTTCCCAGTTCTGTTTGGTCCACCCCGCGGCGGGCAGAGCCGTGTTGCCTCCTCGACTGGCATCCGCGACGGTGTGTCCCAGGTGCCCCACCCCGAGGCTGACAAACGACACCCGCGCATCGCCATCGTAACGCTGCGCCAAGGCCGCCACGTACCCTTCGTACAAGGTCATGAACAGAGGGGAGTCCCACGCTCGCGGCACCGTGATCCATTCCTGGTCCTGCGGTTTGGCCCGGAAGCTCACATAGGGGACACCTTGGTCATAGACCCAGGTCGGCGTGAGCGAACCGGTCAAAACCGTACCCAGTACCGCGTTGCGGATCATGACCTGTTTGCCTTGGGCCGCCCACCAGGCGATCTCGGCATCGAGGATGCTGAAATCAAACACGCCGCGGGCGAGTTCGATATCCGCCCACGCCACGTTGACCATCGCGCCTTCCAAGTCCGGATGGCTCACCTCCTCGGTCGGGGGACGTGAATCTTGGGTGAGCCCGTGATAATCCCAATACAGACGAATCCGCCCAGTGGGTTCCAACGACTCCGTTAGCGCCATTCTCAGGGTATCACTGGGTAATACCGAGCTTCGGACGGGATTCTGGCTCTGCGCCGGCGGTTGATGGAGGCTCCCTCCGGCGTCCACGATTCCTTCGGGCGGTGGGGTTGCCGACGCCCCACAGCCACCCGAAAGTCCCATAACCAGAACCAAAGCGACTGCCCTACCCTGACCCGCGCCGCGCGCGCCCTGTACGTGGTTTCCGCATGCCAACATCTTTTCCCTCCTAAAATCATGCTTTATTCGAGAACCCCGCGTCCCCGGCCTGTTGAAAAACCATCAATCCCCAACCACGGAAAGAGGTCCTAGCCCATCAGATGTGAAGCTGGGCTAACTTTTCTGCAAAGCTGCATGATCACCACTTTTATCCATAATCCCCTGTTTGATCTGCACCGATAATCGTTTCAGTCATTACATAATTCCCAGATTAACATAGTCTACGATATGAATGCCTAATCGAGGCAAGGAAGATCAAGAAGACCTGTTGCAAGCATGCTCTACCAATCCCCAGCTTGCTGGGCGCCAGTTTTCAGTGTCACTTTATCACTACACCGTCCGGTTCCGCTGCAAGCGAGTCGAGTGTATGCTCTTATCCCAGCTAGTCCTGTTATGGGACGACCATTGTGGGATGGGCACGTTCTATTCCGCCATCGGGTGCGGAGGGGCTGTTGGGTTGAAACTGCAACACCATCGTAACGGGGCTTTTCTCCAAGACTTCCCGCCAAAATACGATACAATAGGGCGTTTGTGTGCCGGACGTGTCGCACCGGGCATTGCAGGAAAAAGACCGGCGACACGCATGCAAGAAGAGTTAGGATTTGGGAACCAGGAGTGTGCTCATGACGAGAATCATGCGACGCATCGGTGTCACCATGGCGGCGGGCTTGGCCACGGCAGCGATGCTTGGCTTGGCGTCTTACGTCTTTGCGGGAGGCGCGCGTCCCGCGGCGGTTGCGCTATTCACGCTTGGCGGCGAGGTGGCGCAGCCGCAACCGGCGAAGGAGCCGAAACCGACGGAGGCAACGAAGCCGGGTTGCGGGTCCAACGCTCCGGAGATCAAGCCCGTCGCGGTTCAGGGTACCCCGGCTCCGGAGGCCGTGCCCACCCCGTCGGGCCCGCCCCCCAAGTGGGTCTGTGAGGCGCCCACCATCAACCTGGAGCCCATCTGGAGCGGCAAACCGATCACCGCGGTCTGGGTGGTCAAGAACACGGGAGAAGGCGACCTCATCATCAAGATCAAGGGAGGGTGAGGCACCAAGATCAACGGTCAGGCTGACCGTACGATCAAGCCGGGTGCCTCGGAAGAAGTGTCGGCCACGTTCACCTCGACGAACATGTCCGGTGATTACGGCAAGAGCATCATCGTGACGTCGAACGATCCCCAGAACACCTCGGTGACCTTGACGTGCAAGGGGAAAGTGCTGGTGCCGTTCAAATCCAAACCGCCCATGGTCAACTTCCGCGGCATGGACGAGGCGGCCACGCCGCTGCCGCAAATCGTTTCGATCGAGCGTGGGGACGGCGGCCCGCTGCAGTTGGAGGTGGCCGGCACGGGCGCGCCGGGGATCGCGGCGCAACTGCGGGAGATCAAGGCCGGCGAGCGCTATGAGCTTATCATCGGGCTGGAGCCGCCGCAGAAACCCGGAAAGTTGGCGAGTTGGGTGCGGCTCAAGACGGGCGTCAGCGAGGTGGCTGAGACCACCGTACCGGTTTACGCCGACATTCCCGCGGGCTGGGCGGGCTCTTAAGGAATCCGTGTAGCGTCGCGGCTTGTCCCCGGCGTTCGGTACCGCCCACCAGGGGCGACACGACACTTTCTTGTCACCCACAAGGGGGGATGCTACATTGCGCTTTCACGCCCACGGCGTTATGTAGCGGCGGGGTTCATCTACGGCGCCTCCGATATTGCGTTCGGCCTTGTCCTCGAGGTCAGGTGCCGCTCACACGTTAGGGCCCGTCAAGGAATAACGGATACCATCCGCACCTTCCGTCCGGGTCTTTTTGCCAATGAACAGGAGATAACGGAGGCAACAGAGAGACTACCTTCTCCGTTTCCTCTGTTTCCTCCTGTTCCAGTTTCTGTTCTGCTTCTCCCGAGTCAATTTCGCGGCTACCGAGATCACACGATCATGCCCTGTTCCGTAGCGATTATTACTTGACAGATCCTTAGTGACCCATGTGCCACCGGTCGGGGATTGCCGAAGGGCCCGTTGGGTCAGGCGGCGGCCTGCGCCCGCGCCCCATGGACGGCCCTGAGCCGCAATGTGGGCCGCGGCGTGCCCTCCTGGGGAGATCGCCTGGCAGACGCAAGCCGTAACCCGAGTGAAGTTGGAGTCGAGTCTGCGGGCATCCTGGCGGTTCCGGAAGACGAGGGAACGTTCATAAGTAAGCCTGACCCCCTTTCCTGCCTCGCTGCGCAGGGCCGCTTCGATCAGCGCCGTCGTGGTTTGGGCCGAGCGTTCCCGCATGGGCCAGATTATTAACCCGCATTTCTCACCACAAGAAGGAGAACGGGCGACACCCTGTCCGCGATTTCCCCGGAGTGGTGAGAAATGCGGGTTAAAGATGTAGGTCGCCCGGGCGCACTTTGTCGGCCTGCGGAAGTTGTTACCTACCATTTGCCTCTGCAACAGGGGGCTGGCAATTCGTCTGGTAAGCGCCCGAGAGGGACTCCAGCCGGTGGCAAGCCAGTTCGGATAGGAACGACCCGCTGGCCAGTTCTGCCGCACGGCGAAGGTCCATACTTGCCGCTGCGCAGTCGCCCTTCTCTCTATACACTGATCCACGATTGAAACTGGCCAATGCAAAATCAGGTCGATATTTGATCGCCATCGTGAAATCGGTTATTGCCTCGTGGATTCTTCCAGCCCGCTGGTAGGCTACCCCGCGATTCGTCCAGGCCAGAACACTCTCAGGATGTGGCACCAGGTCTTCCGTAAAAAAGGAAGCTGCTTGCTTGCCAATGCTTGATCCAGCGGGCCACATGTAATGTCGCACTAGGTCTTCTGTGAAAAAGGAAACTGCTGCGTCATAGTCGCCTTGGAGCAGAGCGTTTAGGCCATCGGTGAACGGTCCGCCATTACCGAATGGATCCGCAAGCTGGGAAAGGAGCCTCGCATTCGCCTTTGTCTTCTTCTGTTCCAGCAACCACGCGAGTTCCGCGCTCGAAATCGTCACCAGCTGATCTCTCACAAACGCCCTCCAGTGTGGACCGAACGACCCGGTGTGGCTGTATCGCGCCGCACATGCCTCAACGGTGCCGAGGTCGAGGAAGAATGCTGACCAAGTCGACAAGTTCGAGCTACTTGGGGCAATGCGGGAACGCAGAGAATAGACATGTCCCTTATCTAGGTACTTTGAGACGGTTATCGGCATCCCTCTTTCGGTGATGCTGGCATACATCGAGCTGTGATATGAATAATAATGGACTCTGACGCGGTACGTGCCAGGTGGTAAGTGGCATTCGGCGAAATGCAGAAAAACAGCTGGAACGAGGGGGCCGCTGGGGCCCTCGAGGCGATCCACCTCCACCGCGAAATCTCCTGGAAGGCACACCGCTACAGCGTTCAGCGGTCGTTCAGGGCCTTCGTACCAGTGGTGGACCATACGAGGGCCCCAACACCCTGTCAGGAAGGGCGCGGTGAGCGCGAGGGACACCCGCAGCATGAATCGTCGGGATGGAGGTACGTGCCGCGAGCGCCGTCCCGTGTGCAAATGGCAAATAGGGCAAATAGGGGACAGTCACCTATTTCCGATCCTGCTTGAGGCCCGCTTCTTCCAAGATCGGCCTTCGTTTCTTGGGTGGGCCCACGGGCAGCGGGCGCAAACGCCGCACCAGCTTCGCCCGCACCGGACGAGATCATGTGGCCTTTTCTGCGGCGGAGCGGAAGATCCGAAGCGCTCCGCCGAGGCTGCCTTTCATGGATCTCGTCGCTTGACCTGATGATTCGTCACAAAGGCACCAAGACACGAAGAGATTCTCTAGCATTCTTCTTGGTGTCTCCGTGCCCCCGGGGCTATGATTCATCGAGGTCAGGTCACATCCCGACGTACTGCGGCACCCACGCCGCCACCATGTGCAGGATCATCAGGGTGTAGAGCCCCGCGATGTCGTCGTCGCCCACCACGCACCTTCACTCAGGCCGATTCCTTCGCTCTCGAATCCTCCAAACTCGGGTCGAAACTCAGAATATTTCCGCCATCCACTGGCCGCCGTGTTCGGGATTGCCCACCAAGCGGCGGTCGTTCAGGTCGATCCACCAATCCATCTTTTCCAGCGGCACTTGACCCAGCAATACTCGGCGTCCCTCGGGTAATGCCAGGACTTCCTCGTCGCAATCGCGGCCTTGCACGGTCAGGCGGGCGCCGCCAAAAACCTTCATGGTGAGCGGACCCGTAACCGTTCTCGTTTCCCGCTCGCGGTTGAAAGGCAATCCCAGTTGCCGGATGAGCGACTCCGGCATGCAAAAGAACGTCGCGCCGGAGTCGACCAGGGCTGGGACCGTGATGCGACGCACCTGTTCCGGGGGGAGCTCCCCGCGCTGGACCTTGCGAACGTCCTCCACGTTTTCCACGACGACATCGACGATGAGACGGCCCAGGTCTATTCCCGGTTTCGGTTCCAGAATTTGCCGAACCATGGCGTGGTCTCCCGCACGACGACGGTCAAGCACCCAAGTCGAGCGGATCGTGCCTGCCCACCGATGCCTGTCGGACGTGGGTGCGAGCCTCTTCGGTCCAACGACCCAAGCCCGATTCTATCAAGATGCGATTCGTAGGGCAACAGGGCGGAAACTTCCAGTGGGATAGGCTCTTCGGTCCCTTTGAGCCATTCTACTGGCGCGGTAGCATGGCCAGGCCATGAGGGCCTTGGTGCTGGACGACATCGCCCCGATCACTTCGGCGCCGCTGCGACTGCGGGAACTGCCCGATCCGCAACCGGCGGCGGGCGAGGTGCGCGTCCAGGTGCGCTGTTGCGCGATCTGTCGCACCGACCTGCACGTGATCGAGGGCGACCTCCCACGACACACCCTGCCGATCATTCCCGGCCATCAGATCGTCGGCATCGTGGACGCGCTGGGGCCGGGATGCCGCAGGCTGAAAGTGGGATCACGGGTGGGCGTCGCGTGGCTACGCCACACTTGTGGCACGTGCGGGTTCTGCCGTGCCGGGCGGGAGAACCTGTGCGAAGCGGCGCGGTTCACCGGCTACCACGCCCACGGCGGTTACGCCGAGTATGCGGTGGTACCCGAAGATTTCGCCTACGAAATCCCCCAGGCCTTCGGCGACACCGACGCGGCCCCGTTGCTGTGCGCCGGCATCATCGGCTACCGCGCCCTGAAACGCTGCAACCTTCCGCCGGGCGGCAAGTTGGCCTTGTACGGCTTCGGCTCCTCCGCTCACGTGGTCCTCCAGATCGCGCTGCATCGCGGCACTACCGTGTACGTAGTCACGCGCGGCGCGGGACACCGCCAACTCGCCCGCCAGATGGGCGCAACCTGGGTGGGCGACGAGAACGCCACACCACCGGAAAAGGCGGACAGCGCCATCATTTTCGCGCCCGCCGGCGGCCTCGTTCCGGTTGCGTTGGCCTCACTGCAAAAGGGTGGGACGTGCGCGTTGGCCGGTATCCATATGTCCCCCATCCCGACCCTGGATTACGAAGGGCATCTGTTCTACGAGCGCGACCTGCGCTCGGTGACGGCCAACACCCGTCAGGACGGGCGCGAACTGCTCGCTGAAGCCGCCCGAATCCCCATCCGCCCGCACACCACGCCCTATCCCCTGGCCGATGCCAATCGCGCCTTGCAGGAGCTCCAGGCCGATCGAATCAACGGCACCGGCATCCTCATGGTAGCCATGTGACCTCCGCCTAACGTTGCCCGCCGCACCCATCTTCGCCCCAAAGGGGCGCCAGGCACGAGACGCTCCGCGTTCCTATGTGGGCCGAATCACCCTACGGCACGAACTTGTACCCGATGCTATGGACGGTGAGGATGTGGCGGGGGTCCTTGGCGTCCTCCTCGATTTTCCGGCGGAGGCTGACGATGTGATTGTCCACGGTGCGGTTGGTGGGGCTGGCCTCCAGCCCCCAGATCGCATCCAGCAGCTTGTTGCGTTCCACCGGCTTCTCGGCGTGCGCGACGAGCATCTTGAGGATTTCGATCTCAAAGTGGCCGAGGCGGAACTCCTCCCCCCCGCGGATGACCTTCCCTTTGGCGAGGTCCACCTCCGTCTGGCCAATGTTGAACACCTTGGTCAGCGCCGGGCCGGCGCCGGCGTGGCGTAAGGCCACCTTGATCCGCGCGAGCAACTCGCGGATGCCGAACGGTTTGGTGATGTAGTCGTCAGCCCCGGCTTCGAGCCCGCGCACGATGTCCAATTCCTGACTCTTGGCGGTGAGCATGATAATGGGCACCGAGGCGCCCGTCCGGCGGATGCGGCGGCAGACCTCCAGCCCGTCCAATTTGGGCATCATGACGTCGAGCAGGATGAGGTCCGGTCGCTGGCCGGCAGCCAAGGCGAGCGTTTGCTCGCCGTCGGAGGCTACCAGCGCCTCGTAGCCTTCGAACTGGAGATTGTCCTTCAGGCCCATAGCCATTTCCGGCTCGTCCTCGGCGATCAAGATTCTAGCCATCGGTTTCATCCTTGTTCGGCTGCGGACACTCCGGCAGAAAGATGTGGAACGTCGTGCCTTTCACCAGGCGGGCCTCCACCTCCACAAATCCCCGGTGGGCCTCGACGATGTCCCGGACCAGGGCCAACCCCAGACCGGCCCCCCGCCGCTTGCGGACCTTATCATCCGGCGCCCGGAAGAATCCGTCAAACACGCGGGCCCGGTCCTCGGGGCGGATGCCGATCCCGCGATCATGCACGGAGATCAGCACGCCACGGCGCCCGCGGCGGGTCTCGTGGTCCAGGGCCACCTTCAACCACCGGTCGTCCTCGCTGTACTTGACGGTGTTGCTCATGAGATTGAGCAACGCCTGGGCCAGGGCGTCGGGGTCGGCTTCGACTTCGGGCAGCCCGTCAGCGACGGTCAACTCGTGGGTGAAGCCCTGGTGGTCGAGTTCGTGGCGGTAGGCCTCGTACACCTCGCGGGCGATGTGCTCCACGCGGACGCGCTGCAACTGGTAGATCTTTTTGCCCGAGCCGATCCGGGCGAAGTCGAGGAGGTTGTCGATCAGGTGGGTGAGTCTCTTGCTCTCGCGGATGATGATCTCGTAGTACTCCTGCTTCTTGTCCTCCGAACGCACGCGCCCCTCGCGCAGGGTCTCGCCGAACATCTGGATCAGCGCCAGGGGGGTCTTCAATTCGTGCGAAACGTCGGCCACGAACTCGCTCTTGAGGCGGCTCAATTCCATTTCGCGGCGGGCCACTCGCGTCATGGCCCGCATCACCAGCAACAACGCCACCAGCACCAGCAGCATGACTCCGGCAGAAACGAGCGTCTGCCGCAGCGCCGCCGCGTGTTCCGCCGACACGAACGCCGCTGAAGGGCGCAGGGCCAGAAACGGCAGCGCCGGCCCGAGCGGTTCGGTCCACACGTCCGTCTTGGCGGCGGAGGACGTCAATTCGAGGTGGCGAGCCGGCGCCAGCAAGGGGTCAAGCACTTCCCGCTCCAGCCGCGCCGTGTCCAGCAGGGCGGCGATGACCAGGGGACCGTCGCCGCGCGGCACGGGCAGGGCGGCGACGGCGGCCTGCTGCCCGTCCAGGGTTTCCTGGAAGAACTGCACGTCGGAAGCGGCGGGGCGGGCGTGCAAGAGCACGTTCCACCGCGGGGCCATCAACTCCATGAATTCCTGATAGCCAGAGGAAGGAGCTTCGGTGCCACCGTGCAGCCGAAACAGTTTCGGCGCCAGCCGGCCATCGGAAATGAACACCACGGACATCCAGGCCGGGCTACTCGGCGGCTCCGGGAAGTCCGCCGGGAGGGTCGCGGCAAACCGGACCGCGGCGTCCTGCAACGTCGCCCGAACCTGCCGAGTGATCTCATGGTTGATTCTGACGACCAGGTCGCGCGCCTCGGGCCGGAGTTCCGCGAGGCGCTGGAGCGGTCCCGCCTGGGTTTGCCGAATGGCCACCACCAGCCCTACGCCGGCGAGCAGCACAGCCAGGGCGATCGCTCCCTGACCGGCCCGCGGGCGAGACCAGAACGACTTGGATTCGGAATCCTCCATGGCCGCACTACCGGCCAGGCTGCACGCCTACCGGCGGAAGTCGCGCCCGCTCGCCCAGGTGGGATACGCCTCAGGTTCCTCAAAACAGAGGATAGACAAAAGGTGCCAGCGGGGAGGCACTGGAGAACAGAATCAGAGCGCCGACGAGCAACAGCACGACGACCAGGGGAATCATCCACCATTTCTTCTCGTGCCGGATGAACGCAAAGAACTCTCTCCACAAAGATTGACTGGCCATAGAATCCTTCCGTTTTGCGTTCTATTCTACCAGCGAACCGCTCTCCAGGGCGACGCTCCGCCGCAGGCCCGCTGCGTAATCCACCTTACCCGGTTTCTCCAGCACCAGGTAATTGCCCATCACCAAGGCGTCGATGCCGGTGTTAAGGAAGGTGTTGACGGCATCCCGCGGGGTGCAGACGATCGGCTCGCCGCGGACGTTGAAGGAGGTGTTGATCACCACCGGGATGCCGGTTCTCCGGGCGAAGGCCTTGAGCAAGCGATAGTAACGGCTGTTTTCCTCTTCGGTGACCGTCTGCACGCGGCCGGTGCCGTCCTTATGGGTGATAGCCGGCAGCACGCCGTGCTTCTCGGGACGCACCCTGGGCACGAGCAACATGAAGGGCGCGTCCATGCCCTTGGGCATCTCGAAGTACTCATGGGCGTGCTCCTTGAGCACGCTGGGTGCGAAGGGACGGAAGGCCTCGCGGAACTTGACCTTGGAATTGATGATGTCCTTCATTTTCGGGTTGCGGGCGTCCCCCAGCAGGGAGCGGGCCCCCAAGGCCCGCGGACCGAACTCCATCCGTCCTTGAAACCAGCCCACCACCTTGCCCTCGTCGATGAGCCTGGCGGTCACCTCCAGCAGGTCCTCTTCGCGGGCGCAGTATTGATGCGGGAGATGGTTGCGGGCCAGGGTCGCCTGGATTTCCTCATCGGTAAAGGCGGGCCCCCAATAGCCGTGTTTCATCACGAAGGTCCGCGGATGCTTCAGCACCGAATTGTAAAGGTAGAAGGCCGTACCCAAGGCCCCGCCGGAATCGCCCGCCGCGGGCTGGATAAAGATGTTCTTGAAACCCGCCTCCTGTAACATCCGCCAGTTGGCCACGCAGTTCAGACCCACCCCGCCGCCGACGCACAGGTCGTCCATTCCCGTCGCCTGACGGACGTGCTTGGCCATCCGGACCATGATCTCCTCAACGATCTTCTGCCCGGAGTGGGCGATGTCCTGATGGAATTCATCGAGTTCGGTTTCGCGTGGGCGTTGGGGCCGACCGAAGAGCGCCTCCCAGCGCCGGTTGAAGATGCGCTGGGTGGAGTAGTGGTGGGCGAAGTACTTCAGGTTCAGGCGGAAGCTGCCGTCGTCGCGGAGGTCCACGACCTCGCGGAACCGGTCCACGTATGTCGGGCGGCCGTAAGGGGCCAGACCCATGACCTTCCACTCGGCATCGTTGACGCGAAAACCCAGGTAGGCCGTGATCGCGCTGAATAACAGACCGACCGAATGCGGGAAGCGGATTTCCTTGAGAATGCGAATCTCCGTGCCCTCCCCGACGCCCCACGCGGTCGTGGTCCACTCCCCCACACCGTCGGCGGTGATGATCGCCGCGCGGTCGAACGGGGAGACGAGAAACGCGCTGGCGGCGTGGGCCAGGTGGTGCTGGCAGTAGTAGATGTCCTTGTCGGTGTGGAGTTCCTTCTGGATGGTCCGCCCGATGCGCAGCTTGGTCATCAGCCAGATGGGCATGCTGCGGACCCACGTCCAGTAGGTCCGCGGCCAGCAGGCCAAGGTCGCTTCGAGAATGCGTGAGAACTTGACCAGCGGCTTCTCGTAGAAGCCGATGTAGTCCACCTCGTCGATGGTGATGCCCGCCTGATCCAGGCAGTAGCGGATCGCCTGGGCGGGAAAATCGCTGTAGTGTTTCTGGCGGTTGAAGCGCTCTTCTTCCGCGGCCGCCACCAGTTGCCCGTCCTGCACCAAGGCGGCCCCGGCGTCGTGGTAGTAGCATGAGATACCAAGAACGTACACGAACCGCCTTCCTTAGTCCTCCGCCGCATCAAGGCCCCGTAGCGGACGGAACGGAGAATGGAGAATGGAGAACGGAGCAAAAAGCGGGGCAAGCACGGGACCGCTGGGAGGATGGAGGATGGGCCGAGCCCCCGGGAGCGAGCGGTGGGCGATGCCCACCCTCCGGGCTGCTCTCAGTTCGGCGCCGGTGCGCGACTGCCAATTCTCCATTCTCAACTCTCCATTCTCCAGTCTTTAGAACGGCCGTGCCGTTCGCTCCAACGTACTTTCGTGGTGTTCATGATCCTCCCAGTAGCTTTTCCCCGGCCCCAGCAGCTTCAAACGCAGCGGGTCTTTCAGGCGGATCAACGAAAACACCGGCAGGAACACGAAATACAAGACGGTCAACAGTACAAAAGTCATGACCGTCCCGACGTAGGTGGCCCCGGTCATCCACACCACGTAGATCACCCGCCCGGCGGCGCGCGAGGCCAACGAGGCCCCCCCCGCGAGCGGACCGACGATCCACAGCAGCACCGCGAGCCATTGCAGCGTCGAACCGGCCCACGCCACCAGCGGTTCCGGGCGGCGGAAGCGGTACCAGTCCGCCAACCACAGCAGCGCTCCAATGACCAGCAAGCCGATCAGAATGACCAGCCCGAAAGTGCGCACCTCCGCAACGCTGGGATGTCGGTTGACCTTGTACATAGCGAGCCTCGTGCTCACGGACCCCACGCGGAGTATCGTACGCTCGCAGACCCGTGGTGGCAAGACGCGGGGTGTGGCCAGGAACTTTGGCAACCAGGGAGGGCGAGCCTCCCGGCGAGCCGAATCACGCGGCTCGGCAGGAGCCTCGCCCTCCCGATTTACCAAAACCTACAGCCACACCCCGTCAGACTGGCTGAACCATTGACGAAAACGAGTCCGACTCCGATACTGGGGAACACGAGACGTGCCGGATGGGATTTTCGAGCGTCTATTTCCACCTTGGCGAGGGAATACCGTGCCCCCACTCTCCCGCGAGCAAGTGAGAGAGAACTTCGCTGACCTTGAACCCCGCTACACACCGAACGAGGCGGTGGCGGAGGCGTCCCGCTGTCTGTTCTGCTTCGACGCCCCATGTACCCGGGCTTGCCCGACGCACATCGATGTTCCCAAGTTCATCCGGCAAATCCTGCACGACAACCCCATCGCGGCGGCCAAGACCATTCTGTCGGCCAACATCTTCGGCGGTTCCTGCGCCCGGGCTTGTCCCACGGAGGTGCTCTGCGAAGGGGCGTGCGTGGACCATGCTTTGGTGAAGGCGCCGGTGAAGATCGGGCGCTTGCAGCGCTACGCCTGCGACACCGCCGCCGAACGAGGCGTCCGCTTCTTCCCCCCGGGACCGCCGACGGGCAAGAGAGTGGCCATTGTCGGCTCCGGTCCGGCCGGGCTGACCTGTGCCCACGAGCTACGTAAGTTCGGCCACCAGGTCGTGGTTTTCGAGGCCCGCGGCGTACCCGGCGGGCTGAACACCCTGGGCATCGCCGCCTACAAGATTTCCACCGAGTTCGCCTTCTCCGAAGTCGGGCTGGTCGAGCAGCCCGCGAGTCGGGTTGCATGGTTTTCACGGCCCGAGGGTGTGCCGCCGAGAACGACTCTCATGTGCAGCAGCGGAGTGCAGCGACCATGAATACCAACGGAAAAACGCTAGACCTGCAAGGCGCGATTCAGGAGGCCGAGCGCTGTTTGCTCTGCCACGATGCCCCGTGCAACGTGGGCTGCGGTGCCGCCACGGAACCGGCCGCCTTCATCCTCAAGCTCCGCTTGGGGAACATCAAGGGCGCGGTGCGCAGCTTGCGGCGGAACAACATTCTTGCCGCCACGTGTGCGCAAGTCTGCCCGACCTGCCGCCTGTGCGTGCAGGGTTGTGCGCGCAGCGGCATCGACGCACCGATCCGGATCGCCGAACTGCAAGCCTTCCTGGCGGACTACGAGCGCGGCGAAGGAATGCAGGTGCTCCAGGCGCCTCCCACCCGGGACCGCAAGGTGGCCGTGATCGGTTCGGGGCCCGCCGGGCTGTCGGCGGCGGCGGCCCTGGCCCTGAAGGGCTATGCCACCGTCGTGTTCGAGAAGAGGCCCGCGCCGGGCGGCATCCTGCGGTATGGGATTCCGCACCACCGCCTGTCCACGGCTCTGCTCGACCACGAGATCGGCCTCATTCGGGGCTTGGGCGTCCGGTTCGAGTGCGGGCGCGGCATCTCGACGCGGGCGGAACTTGAAGGGCTGCTTCGCGTCGGATACGATGCGATCTTTATCGCCACGGGCTGTGACCAGCCCTATTCGCTGGCGTCGTCGGACCAGACGCTGCGCGGGGTCTACGCCTGGCCGGATTTCCTGGCGCGGAGCAAAGATCCGCAGGCCCGCGCCGAACTTGCTGCGGCGGTCAACGGTAAGAACGTCGTTGTGATCGGGGGCGGCTCGGTGGCCATGGACTGCGCCGTGACCGCCAAGCGGCTCGGGGCCGACCGGGTTTACACGATCTCGTTGGAGGCGATGGAGGAGCTTCCCGCAGACGTCGAGGAGAAAGAACTGGCCTTTTGTGAAGGCGTCCGCTTCAAGCCCAACGGGCGGGTGACTCAAATCCTCGATGAGCAAGGCGTGGTGCAGGCCGTTCGAGGTGTGGAGATCCGCTGGATCGAACCCGGGCGCTTCGTCCCTGACAACGCCGCGGATATCCCGGGTACGGAGTTCGCCCTGCCGGCGGACATCGTCGTCGAGGCCATTGGAGCGGGGTTGTCGGCGGAAACGAAAGCGATGCTGAGTGGCCTGGTGGCCGGTAACGGCCGCCCGAAGATCGACGCGCAGACCATGCGGATGTCCGATCCGCGCATCTTCGGCGGCGGCGATCTGGTCGCGGCCGGCCGAACCGTGGCGGCTTGCGTCCTGGACGGCAAACGGGCGGCCGACGCGATCGCGCAGGCCTTTCCCTTGCGGACGCCCGTCCGGGTACCGCCGGCGCCGCGTCCGAGTCTGGAGGTCGATTTCTGTGGACTGAAGTTCAAGAACCCCTTCTGCCTCTCGTCCTCGCCCGTGGCGAACACGGCGGAGATGATCGCGCGGGCCTTCGAGGCGGGTTGGGGCGGCGTGGTCTATAAAACCCTGAACCTCGAGCGGGACTACAAGATCGTCGACCCCACGCCGCGTCTCAACGCCCTGCACCACGGGGCCCAGCGTTTCGTCGGCCTGCAGAACATCGAGATGGTCAGCGAACGCCCCCTGGCGGCCAACCTCAAAGACATCGCTTGGCTCAAGAAGCACTATCCCGACCGGAGGCTGATCGTCAGCATCATGGGCTATTCAGACGCCGGCTGGCGGGAACTGGCGCGCGGAGCCCAAGACGCGGGCGCCGACATGCTGGAACTCAACTTCTCCTGCCCGCAGATGGCGGTCGAGGGCGCCGGTCACAAGATCGGCCAGGCCTACGACATGCTGGAACGCTATACGCGCGTGGTGAAAGAGAGCGTCGCTATTCCGGTCATGCCCAAGATGACGCCGAATATCACCGACATGGTGCCCGCGGCGCTGGCGTGCAAGCGCGGCGGCGCCGACGCCATCTCTGCGATCAACACCTTGCGGGCGATTACCGAGGTCAACCTGGAGACCTTCGCCCCGATGCCCACGATCCAGGGCCGAGGGTCCATCAGCGGTTATTCGGGCCCGGCGGTAAAACCGATCGCCCTGCGCTTTGTGGCGGAGTTGGCCCAGAGCCAGGAACTCGGGCTGCCGGTCTCCGGCATCGGGGGAATCGAGACTTGGAGCGACGCCGCCATGTTCTTCCTGCTGGGCGCCGCGAACGTGCAGGTCACCACGGGAGTCATGCACTACGGATACCGTATCATCGAGTCTCTCTGCGAAGGCCTCGAGGATTACGTTGAGACCCGGGGATTCCGGTCCGTCGCAGATCTAGTTGGCGTCGGGCTGAAGTTCACGGTCGATCCGGCGGAACACCATCAAACCAAACATGTCGTTTCGCAGGTGGATCGGGACAAGTGCGTCGGCTGCGGGTGGTGTCACGTTGTCTGTCACGACGGGGCGAATCAGGCCATGCGTTTTGATTGCAGCACGCGTAAAGCGGAGGTCGACGAGGAGCGGTGCGTCGGCTGCCTGTTGTGCAAGCACGTATGTCCGGTGTGGGACTGCATCACGACCGTAGAGAAGGACACGGTCGTCGTCGGGGGCATGCACTCGGACGCGCTGGCGTTCGTACAGCATAACTGATTGTTCCGGTCGGGCGTTAGCGACGAAGGATCTAGCCTCAGAATCACGCGGTCACCCGACCTCGGGCTAGATTCTTCGACGGCTAAAGCCGTCTCACAATGACCCGACGAAAGGTTCTCAACAGAGCAGGCCAGGAATCTTTTTCTGGGTCAAGGCCAACTGCGGGCTGTGCTACGTCGCCTGCGAGGACGGCTGCCATCAGTCGATCCGCCGGACCCGGATGCCGGAGCCCGAATACCTCACCCGTTTCGCCCGGCCGGACCGCCCGCCGGTACGCAGCGGCGATTTCGTGGTCCTGCCCGGCGCCGGTGCCGGCTACGTCAACGTCTTCGAGATCAACCAGGATACCTGTGTGGGGTGCAACATGTGCGCGTTGGTGTGCCCCGTGGACGAATGCATCCGCATGGTCGAGCGCGACTCCGGCCTGAGACGCATGAGTTGGAAAGAATATCAGACCCTGCTCGCCGCCGGACAGGTCGAGTCCATCCGACCTCCGCAACATGTGTGACCCTCCCGCCCTTGGACGATGAGCGCGAGTCCGACCGGCGCGAAACCCGCGTGCTGGAATAGCCGCTGTGGAGAGTCTGTGGACAAGTTGTTATTAACGCATTTCTCAAGAAATTTTTTGCGACTCATCGCGTCTCAGTTAATGCAATTGGCTGCATAAGTTATCGTCAGGCAAGAGCGCACAAGTCTATTTTCACAGCCTGTTAGCAAAAGGGGGCCGCTTGCTTTGTAGGCTTTTCGTGCTATGTTATATAGTGCGACGTGAGGGTCGCGTGTGCTCGGTGCCTCAGGCGATCCCGAGCGACTCCGGTAGAGCGAAGGGGCTTTTCAGGATCGCCGGTCGGACGGCAGTAATGCACGCCGCGGCGTGAGGTGAATTCATAGCCCGAAGGTGTTTTCGCTCGAATGGTCGGGATCGTGCCGGCGCAAAAACCCTGAAAGGGGCAACCCCAAGGGAGCATCCGGCGGCTGGCGCGCTAACCACGTGTCCGGCCGCGAGGGACTCTCGCGAGGGTCAAAACCCAGAAACCGTAGCCGGGCGAGCCGGTCCGTTGCATCAGCGACGGGAACACCGCTGGGTGAAACGGTAAGTGGGGCGGTTCGGTCGGAAACGTCCGAACACCTCGCGCGAGGAGAAAGCTCCGAAGGGGGAATCCCAGGAGCGCCGCTGGTGTGAAACAAAACCGGCAGGGGCCCGAAGGGAGTAAACCGTCGAGAGGGTAACCAAACCCTGAGGGCGGAACGTAGCGGGCAGGCAAAGCCCGCGGGAAGTGGACCTTCGAGCCCGGGTGTGCTGTAGGGAGGCAAAGCCCATGAGAGGGGCTGACCCCGCTCCGGCGGGTCGGCTAGGCTTCGCCGAGGAAAGCTCTAGACGGAGGTAAAGCTCGAAGAGAGGCGTCGTCGGAATCATTGAATGTTTTCGGCGGCGTCCGTTGTGGGAAGACCGCAGAGCCGAGGAAACGGCCAACGGCAGAGCGGGAGCGCCTAACCGATGCAGGCGCTACCTCAGCGGGCGGAAACTCTGAACGAGCGGCTAATCCGACAAGAGAACGGGCTTCGGTGGCGACATCGGGGTCCGAGCGGCGAATCCGAATACTCTGAAGGGTACCACGAGCACTTGCGTCAGCCTCACGTCGCTTTTTGCGCGCTGAGCGTCGTCCTGAATCCTCATTCATATCTCACCCGCGGGTCCGCCACCCCGTACAACACGTCGGCGAGCAGCGTGCTCAGCAAGACCATGACGGCGGTGAGCACGGTGAGACCCATCACCACCGGATAGTCCCGGGCCATAATGCTGTCCACGTACAGGCTGCCGATCCCCGGCCAACCGAACACGTACTCCAACACCACCGAGCCGCTGACCACCACCGGAAACAGGATGCCCAGCAGGGTCAGCAGTCCGATGAGCGTGTTGCGGAAAACGTGCCGGACGTACACGCCCCACTCGCCGACCCCCTTGGCCCGGGCCGTCCGCACGAAAGGCGCCGCCGCCATCTCCAGGGCATTCCCGCGCACGAAACGGACCTGATAGGCCAGCAGCGGATAGGTGAAGCAGATGGTGATGAGCACGTAGTGCTTGGCCAGGTCCAACAGCCGCCCCCAAAAGGGCAGCAGGTCGTAGTCCGGCGAGCGGCGGCCCGATGCCGGCAGCCAGCCCCACTTCACGCTCACCACCGCGATGAGCACGATCGCCACGACGTAATTGGGGATGGCGTAAAGGGCGTAGAGCAATAGGCCGCCCGCGCGGTCGAACCATCTCCCCGCCCGCGCCGCGGAGTACAACCCCCAAGGGATTGAGAGCGCCAGGGCCAGCCCCAGCGCGATGACCGCGAGCGACAAAGTGGCGCCGAGGCGCTCGCTGATCCTTTTCACCACCGGCTGCCCGGTGGCCCACGAGCGCCCGAAATCCAAGCGCGCCACCCGCCCCAGCCAGCGCCCGTACTGGACGATCACTGACTCCTCGAGTCCCAGGTATTCGCGGAGATGTTGATACTCCGTGGGGGACAGGCGCGCCGCCGCCGTTTCGCCCACGCGGGCCAGAGCGGGATCGCCGGGGGCCAGACGGGTCATCAGAAAGGTGACCAAGGTGACGCCGATCAACGTCGGAATCGCCAGCAGAACGCGACGAACCAGGTAAGGCCCCATACTTCTGTCGCCTTCCTCGATGCGGAGGTGGCGCCACGCCGGAAACCGCATGGCCCCTCCCTCACCCTGGCGACCGGCATTCTACGTCGGCCCAGGTAGACTGGGAAACGCCCGCCCGCGGGCGAAAACGCGGCCCGGGCGCGGCGGCGTTGGCCCCAACCGCTGCGGAATCTCCCGCACACCTCCTTGGGGAGGGCGGACGGTGCCCCACGCCGAGAACCCGGCAAAGCTATGGCACGCCACTTGCAAAGCTCCAGAGGAGTTCATCGCCCGTGCGGGCGATCACTGTGCCGTCGAAGCGCCGCCCGCGGGGACGGTCCTATCGACGGGTTGCAGTCCCCGCGGATTGTGATATAACTTCACAACCAAGCTGACCGACCTGCCCCGAGCGTCCGTGGGCGGAGAAGCGGTGAACCTTTGTCTACCTAATCACAGGAGCGTGTTATGGCAACGTTACAGGAAACCCTGGCCAAGAAAATCCCTATCTGGCGCGAGGAAATCGGCAAAATCAAAAAGACCATCGGCAACAAGGTGATCTCCGAGGTCACCGTGGACCAGGCCTACGGCGGCATGCGCGGGGTCAAGGCCATGATCTGCGACACTTCGGTCGTCGAACCCGACCAGGGGCTGATCATCCGCGGACGCCCCCTGCTGACCATCAAGCAGCTCTGGCCCGAGGAGGTCTTCTACCTCCTGCTCACCGGCGAGATGCCGGACAAGGAGGCCAAGGCCGCCCTCCAGCAGGATTACGACAAGCGGGCCCAGGTCCCCGGCTACGTCTGGGACGTCCTCCAGGCCATGCCCTCCGACAGCCACCCCATGTGCATGTTGGACACCGGCATCCTGGTCATGGAAAAGGAGAGCGTGTTCCGCCAGTGGTACGACAAGGGCGTGCGTAAGGAGGAGTACTGGGTCCCGATGTTGGAGGACAGCTTGGCGCTGCTGGCCAGGTTGCCCGCCCTCGCCGCGGGCGTCTACCGCATCCGCTACGACAAGGGCGACTTCATCCCCTGGACGCCGGGTCTGGACTGGGGGGCCAACTACGCCAACATGCTCGGCCTGCCCGACCCCACCGGCAGCTTCGCCAAGCTGATGCGGCTGTACTTGAACTTCCACTCCGACCACGAAGGCGGGAACGTGTCCGCGTTTACCTGCCACACGGTCGGGTCGGCCCTGTCCGACGCCTACTACGCCGTGTCGGCGGGCCTGAACGGCTTGGCCGGACCGTTGCACGGGCTGGCCAACCAGGAATGCCTCGGGTGGATCCTGGACACCCTGGAGAAGTTCGGCGGCGTCCCCACCGAGAAACAACTGCACGACTACGCCCTCGAGACGCTCAAGTCCGGGCGGGTCGTCCCGGGTTACGGCCACGCCGTCCTGCGGGTTTGCGATCCGCGCTTCACCGGATTCATGGACTTCGCCAAGGAATACATGCCTGATGACCCGGTCTACCAGACCGTGGCCTTGACCTTCAAGGTGGTCCCCGAAATCCTGGCCAAGGAGTTCCTCGGCGCCGACGGCAAGCCCAAGGTCAAGGACCCCTGGCCGAACGTCGATGCCGGCTCGGGCGCCCTGCTCTATCACTACGGCCTGACCGAGTTCCCGTACTACACCGTGCTGTTCTCGGTCTCGCGGGCGATGGGCATGCTGTCGCAGTTGGTGCTCAACCGGGCGATGGGGACCGCGATCACCCGGCCGAAGTCGGTTTCGACCGAGTGGATCAAGGGCCAGAACAAGTAGAAACGCCGGACAAAAGCGAGTGTGGGACCGGCTTTCCTGTAGGGCCGGCTTTCCGGCCGGTCGATTGCCTGCCGCGGGAGCGAGAGGAATCTCGCTCCCGCGGCAGACCACTTTATATGAGCTGGGTGAACTACATCGGCATCGACCTCCCCAGCCGACGGCGAGAGGAAACGCGCGAGGACTTCTCCCGCAAATTCCTTGCACCGGCGGCTTGACAGACGCTGCTTCATAGAGGGCATGCAACGCCGTTAACCCCAACCGAGTGATTCATGGGCGTTCTCGCACCGCAGCGGATTGACCGGCCGGCGGCTTTTTTCAATAATGCCTGCCGCGGAACGGGATGAGGCGGTTATTATCTCCCGGCGGAGAGCAGTGATGATCAAAGCCAGCGACATTCGCAAAGGCCGCACCGTCATCTACGAAGGCACGCTGTACGTCTGCCACGAGTCGCAGCACGTGGCCAAGGGCAACAAACGCAGCTACATGCAGACCAGGCTGAAGGACCTCAAGACCGGCAACATGGTGGACGTGCGCTTCAACGTCGATGATCGCCTGGAGGTGCCCTTCGTCGAGAGCAAGGTGTACGAGTTCCTCTACCACGACGGCCGGAACTACGTCTTCATGGACACCGTGACCTTCGATCAGGTCCCCATCGACGCCGACCTGATCGGCGACGGCGTCAACTACCTCGTGCCCAACACCAAGGTGACCTGCGACATCTACGAGGGGGCGATCATCGGCGTCACCCTGCCTCACACCCTCGAACTGACCGTCCGGGAGACCCCGCCGGTGGTCAAAGGGGCGACGGCCACCAACCAGCCCAAGGAGGCCATTCTGGAGACGGGGGCCCGCGTGCGGGTCCCGGCCTTCATCGAGCCCGGCGAGCGCATCCGCGTGGACACGCGTAGCGGCGAATACCTCGAACGGGCGAAGAGATAGGGTGCGCGTTTCGCATCTCCATGTAGCGTCGGGGCTTGTCCCCGGCGCCCGGCAGACCCCGCATTCGGTGCGCCGCCCACCTGTCTGCCGACAGGCGGGCAAGGGGCGACGCTCCATCAGCTTGTGCGTGGGCGTCTCTCTCTGGTGAGAAATGCGGGATCGCGGATCGCTATTCCGGCACCGGGCCGCAGTGCTCCCGCAGCGCTTTCTCGACCGCGCGGACGCGCGGATGATCGGGGGAGAAGTGCTTTCGCCGGATCGCCAGCGCCTGGCGCCAGAGGGCACAGGCCTCCGCGCGCTGCCCCAAGCCCAGCAGGATGTACGCGAGGTTGTTGTAGCTGGTGGCCAGGGTGGGATGGTCGGGCGGGAAGTGCTTCTCTTGGATGGCGATGGCCGCCTCCATGCGCTGCCGGGCCGCGGCGTACTCGCCGAGGTCCTTCAGGATCGTCGCCAGGTTGGAAAAGCTGGTGGCCAGGGTGGGATGGTCGGGCGGGAAGTGCTTCTCTTGGATGGCGATGGCCGCCTCCATGCGCTGGCGGGCCGCGGCGTAGTCGCCGAGGTCTTGCAGAATGATCGCCAGGTTGGAGTAGCTGGTGGCCAGGGTG